>JAQUQQ010000001.1 GCA_028716005.1 Candidatus Moraniibacteriota bacterium
AGCCTCGATTTCGCTTTTGGAAAATATCTCCGCGTGACAAACCGCGCCAATGGCAAATCGGTGATTGTGCAAGTGAATGACTCGGGACCATACGGCAAAGGCCGCATCATCGACCTCAACAAAAAAGCTTTCCAGAAGATCGGTGACATCGGCGCGGGAGTGATCAATGTCAAGGTGGAAGAAATACTGAACTAATTTTTAATTTCTAATTCTGAATTTTGAATGAAATTCTAATAATTGAATGTTTGAAACATTAAAAATTCAGTAATTCAAAATTGATTCAAAATTCGAGTTTCAAAATTAAAAATTATGCCTACTAAACTTGGTCAAAATTTTCTCACGAGCGATGATATATCCCGAAAAATCGCCGATTCGGCTGGTTTATCAACCAAAGATAATGTTCTCGAAATCGGCCCGGGAAAGGGCATGCTCACCAAATATCTTGCCGAATACGCGGGGAAAATATTGGCGCTGGAAATAGACCGCGCTTTGGCAAGCGGGCTGCAAAAAGAAAATTATAGAAACACAAAGATTATCGAGGGAGATATTTTGAAAATAAATTTGCCAAAATTGATTGAAGAAAATGATTTCCAAAATTATAAAATCGTTGCCAATCTCCCTTATTACATCACTTCAAAAATCATCCGCTTGCTTCTGGAAACAAAATACCCACCGCGAAAAATGATTTTGATGGTCCAAAAAGAAGTCGGGGAGAGAATTGTGGCGCTTGATTCAAAAGAGAGTATTTTATCCATCTCCGTGAAATTCTATGCCGAGCCGGAAATCTTATTTTATGTCGCAAAAGAAAACTTTGATCCCGCTCCGGAAGTAGATTCCGTGGTCATCCGGATAAAAAGAAAGAAGGAAATTCCAAAAATAGATGTAAAAAAGTTTTTTTCCATAGTAAAAGCCGGATTTTCATCAAAGAGAAAAATGCTCGTGAACAATTTATCTGCAAGTTTTTCCGTTCCCAAAGCCGAGCTTTTGAAACAGATGAAAAAAGCCGGCCTGGATCAAAAAATCCGCGCCGAGAAATTGAAGATTGAAGATTGGCTGAAGCTCCAAAATTTTCTTAACGCGAAAAAATAAATGAATCCTGCGCCATTGATTCCCCTGAAATATGCTTATCTGACTGGCAGTTTATATTTTCTGGCAATCTGGTTTCTTCTTTTTCAAAAATGGCCGAACCGGAGAAAACATATGCTTGTCGTCGGCGTTGTTTTTTTATGGATTGGGATTTTCGCCGAGTATTTTTGGTGGACCAGAGATTGGTGGCGGCCCATGACAATTACCGGAACTCGAATTGGCATCGAAGATTTCATAATGTCTTTCACCCATTCCGCAATTGCGATCTTGGTCTATAAATATTTTTTTAATAAATAACTTGACCGGCAGTTTGAAGTAAATGATAAAATTATTTTTTCATCTGCCTCAAGATTTCTTCCTCTTTTCGCAGTTTCTTTTTTACCGACCGCCTTTTCAATTCATTTTTTTCATCTCAATTCGTTCACAAGCACCTGCTTTGGAATGTTTTTGGGTGGAATTTTCATATCCGCAATCCGTTTTGATCTTTTTCGCGCCCAATTATGGAGTGCTTTTTTGATGGTTTTGATTTCGCTGCCAGTCTATATTCTCGGGAACATCACATCTCCTGAAGCGATAACTTCATTTTGGATTCTTCCAGGATTTGCGACACAGAAAATAATCGGCATCCCGATTGGAGATATCCTTTGGTATGCTTTGTTGGGCTTTTTTCTTGGAGGGATAATCGAGTATGTCTTTGATTACCGGCTGGCGGACAAAAAAGGCCCGCCTCGAGCGGGGGGTGCGGGCGGAGAAGCTGGAAGTGGAGGATTGGGTGAGGTTATACGAAGTAATTGGTAATTGGTAATTTCGCTCGCTACGCTTGCTGTAATCTGGATAACAAAATTCGAATTACGAATTACTGATTGCGAATTGCATATTTTTCCAAAAGAGAAAATAAGCCATCAGCAAAACATAGAGGAAAAGCAGTCCAAACACGAAAATATGCACCTTCCGGGCGCTTATTTTTTTGTTCTGGAGAATCCAGAACGAGACTGCGCCGAGAAGCATCGCCGGAAAAAACAAAATTTTGGCGTTGAGCCAGACGACGCTCAAAGCATAGGAGACGAATATGCCAAGACCGATGAAAAATCGCGCCCAGGTTTCGCCGAGGAGAACGGGGATTGTCCAAACCCCGTTTTTTTTGTCGCCTTCAATGTCTTTGAGGTCCTTTATCGGAAGGGAAATCATGAAAGCGATGATGAGAAGCCAAAAAACTTTGATCGGAAGCTGCGCAATGTTTTGCCCGTCGGCGAGAAGCATGAAACCGCTTATAAAAAGCAAATTTAGCGCAAGAGCCGAAAGAAAACCGGCCACAATCGGAAATCTTTTGAGCCGAAACGGCCAGCCGGAATACACCCAGCCGATGACTTGATACACAAGGACCAAAAGAAAAAATTTCACCCCGACGGTGAGCGCAAGAACAAGAGACACGAGAAAGCTGACCAAGAAATATTGCTGGTATTCTTCGGTCGAAACCTCTCCGGTGGCCGTCGGCCTTTTTTGGTTGGTGATTTTGTCGATATCAAGGTCAACAATGTCATTCAAAAACACCGAGGCGAGCCAGGCGAAAACCGCTGCCAGAATAAGATTCGCAAGAGCGAAAAAAGAGAAGATGTCTATGGTCAGATTTTTTGGAAAGTAGAATGCTCCCAACCCCGCGCCAAAAAGAATGAGCCCCGCGTGGATGGAAATTTGGATCCAGCGGACATTTTTTGCCACCGCCCAGAATTTTTTTCTGAAGTGAAACCAAAAGAAAAATACTAAAAGAAAAGAGATTAGGAAAGCATATATCAAATTCATCTTGGCATTGAGCGCGTTCAAAATTTCAGTACCAGAGTGTGAGAAATAGTGGATCGGAGAAAGAAAAAGTCCGGCCACATCAAGTCCTTCGATTCTGGTAATATTTTTTTCAGGTGCCAAGAACAAAAAAGAAAGCCACGAAGGGAATGAACCGAGGATAAAGAGAATCGCGTAAGCAGCCAATCCTCCCAGAAATGCCTTGAGGGCATTTTTGGTTTTGAGGAATATATAGAAAATCAGAAAAAGAACCGCGAGAGCCACTTCAATCCGGACGCCGTAGGTGATTCCAACCACCGGATCGCTTCCGAAAAAAGTGAGGAATCTTTTCCCCAGCCCCGTCAGGCTGTCAAAGGCATAAAAACTCCAACACCGCTGGGCCCCGCAAAAATATTTGTCGAGAATCGGCGGTGTGATAATCAAAAAGAATCCCCAGAGCAAAAGATTTGATATTTTTTGGAAAGATTCCCCGAGATACGCGCTCAAAAACAAAATCAGGAGGATCAACGAGAACAAAAAAAAGAGCGTGGTGGCCAGGATCGACCCGACAATGAATTCCGCCGGCCGGCTCCCAAGATTCGACAAAAGATTTTCACCCAAAATCCGAAGCGCGATGAGAGCCGAAAAGGCGAGAAGGAATTGAGGAAGGGAGAGGGGATAATTCTCGATGTGCGTGACAACTTTTCTGACGCGATACATGACCATAAATAGGGGAAAAAATGGTTATTTTTCACCGATGAAGGTTTTTCTTCTTGTATCTAAACCTTACCAGCAAAACCACGATTTATCAACACCCCGAAAACTTTGTTGACAACAAAATATTATGGTATAATTTTTGTATATTTACCCCGTTATAAATCCGGTGAGGAAAATCATTGGCGGGGAAGTTTTGCTGCAGCTATAAAACAAAATTAACGAAAATAAAACTATGCTTCCCAGCGGAATAAAAAAATCAAATAAGAGAAAAATCATCGCGATGGGAATCGCTACCCTGGCCGTTTTTTTCTGGACGCTTTTTGCCATGGCGGAAAACAAAAACAGCAACTCTCTTTTTCTCGACTCCGACCAGGACGGCCTCACCGACCAGGAGGAGAAGATGATCGGCACTGATCCGCTCAACCCGGACACGGACGGAGATGGATATTCCGACGGAAAGGAAGTCTCAAGCGGATACAATCCCTTGAAAGCCGCTCCGGGAGACCAGATCGTGGCCGAAACCAATCTCTCCGCCAGCCAAGACACAAGCAACGGAAATGCCGCCGTTCAAAATCCGACAGCTTCGGGAGCGGCGTCCGGTTCAGGAAGCCTTTCCGGCGCGTCCAGCCTTCTGGGTCTCGGGAGCTCGGCTCTCACCGACAGCACTCTGGCTGATTTTTCTTCCGATCCCCAAAATCCGAATCTGACCAACGAGATGATCGGCCAGTTGATGACTCTGACAAAAGATAAAGCCGGGAGCTCCGCAGACTTTGCCAGCAACCCGACTTTCTCCACTGACGACCTTTCGGCTGTCACCCAAAACGCTCTTCAGTCCGCAGATATCACTCAAGAACTTCCCAAGATCCGTGACGACGAGGTGAAACTTCTTCCACCGGTTGACGAAAAAAGCCTCACGCCCGAGGAGGTGAAAGAGAAGCAAAAAGCGGAAATCGAAAAATACCTGGCGTCTCTCGCTTTCGTGTTCGCTTCCAACGCCCCTTTCACGGTTGACCAGCCGGAAAATCTCGCCTCGAACCTCGAAAAAGAACAGGGAAATCTTCTCGCAGCTCTCACCAGCGGAAACAAAGCCAAAATAGACGACTACGCCCAAAAAGCCCGAACCGCGGTTGACCAAATCAAAAAAATAGAAGTGCCCTATGTTCTTGAGAACGTCCACAAGTCGGCGCTGCAACTCGCGATTTACACCATGGATCTCAAAGACAAAGCGGTCATCGACCAGAGCGATCCGCTCAAAAGCCTCACCGCTTTCAGTCAGCTCCAGGCCGTGGGCCAAGCCGCGTCAAAACTTGGAAGCGAAATGCAGTCTGTCGCCAAAGAATACGGGATTAGTTTTATAAATTTCCCCTAGTTTTAGTTATGGGTAACAAGGCTGTGAGCAGTTGGTCTGGTTGTGGGTCATAAGTCAATGGCTAGCTTATCCAATGACTAAAGACTAACGACCTGTCCCACCGCCAATAACCTAGTTACCAAAGACTAAAAACAAAAATATGTTCAAAAAACTCACCGCAACAATCCTTCTCCTGTCATTTTTGAGTTTCGCGCTGCCGCGCCCGGCTCGAGCCGGATCCTGGGGAGAGGATCTTGCGGCTGCCTGGCAGGAAGTGACCCTCACGAAAATGCTCGATACAATTGAGAAAACGCTGGTTGCCAATTTGAAAATCATGGCTATTCGAGTCATTCAGGGAAGAATGCAGGTGCTTCTCACGGGAAGTTGCGGGTCATACTGTATCGGCGGCTCGTCCGGGTTCATCACTGATTGGCAGGATTATATTTTCGGCTCGGCGCAAAGGACGGCCGAAAATACCGTCAACACTTTTTTCAACGGCATGCGAAGCGGCGTCGGATCGGGCATGGAGCGAGTGGTCAACAACGCGCAAAAAAGAATGGATGCCGACGTGATAAACACAAAGTCCGATCTTGCAAATTATGTCAGCGAGGGAAAAGCGACTCTTATATTCGATGCGACAAAAACAAGCAATAGCTGGGTGGCTTCCCGGAAAAAGTGGGAGCCCCAAAATGACGAGGCTATGATCTTTTTATACGCCACCGCTTTGGACAAAACGGCTCGCGAGTCGCGGGAAGAAATGCAAAAGACAGAAGGCGTCGCCGGAAAGGGTTTTCTGCCAACAAGGGGGAAAACAACCACTCCGTCGCCAAAACCGCAACAAGTTGTTGCTTCCAACGGAAAAATAGTATCTGTCCCATCGGGTTCAGACTATACTGGAATAGCGCCTGTCGCGGAAGGCCCCGTCACCCTGCCCCCTTCGTTGAAAGAAGACATAATGGCAGAAGTTTATAATATGGGAACAAACATGATTACGTTCGCCAAATCTATCCCGGAAGTGGTTGCCAATATGGTCGCCCAGACACTCACCAATGTCATCACTTACGGCATCCGCCAGGTGACCGACCCGGTTGACAAAGCCATCACGGATACCCGGAACAAAGTCGGAACAAGCATCAACCAGGCCCAAAGCGACATTCAATCGGGCATGAGAGATTCGATTTATTTCAATAACAAGAAATAACGCTAACTCGGCCGGCAAAAAGAAAATTTTCGGAACACCTAAAATAAAAATCTTGAATAGCCAAGAACCAACTTCAAAAATTTACGGATTTCAAAAAATAAAGCCACGCAAGAGGCGAATGGCTTTTTTTGTTTTGCTGGGAATGGTAGCGTTTCTTTTTCTTTCTCCTTCTTGCCATGCTGAACTTTCGAAACAACAAGAAGAGACCTTGAAAAAAGACTACGGACTCACGGATAGCGAAATAACAAATTTAGGAAAAACACCTGGCGCATCTTTTGAGGGATTTTACAACGTTTATAAGGGCCAAATATCGAAAGGCCAGTCGGGAGAAGATGCGGCAGCGTTTGCTTATAAAGATCTGACAAACCCTTCCGCAAGCTTATCGGGTGAAGCCGCGATGGTCAACCAGAATTCAACCATCGGCAACTGGATAGCAGATAAAGCTTCGTCATGGATTGGCGCCGTAATTTTTGCTCCAATAATAGCCGTGCTGTATATAATCGGACTGTTCTGTATGTTATTTGTCAACATCGCCGCCTATTTCCTGGATTCGATGGTGAACCCCGCCCTCTATCATTTCACGAGCGAGACAATAATCACCACCGGTTGGACGGCCGTCCGGGATGTCTGCAATCTTTTTTTCCTGCTCATTCTCCTTTTCATCGCCTTTTGCACCATCCTTCAGATTGAAAAATACCACGCCAAAAAAACTCTCCTGATTTTCATTTTGATGGCGCTTCTCGTCAATTTCTCGAAACCAATCGCTATTTTCATTTTCGACGGCTCCCAACTCCTCATGAATTTTTTCCTGAACAAGCTGTCAAGCGGCGGTTCATCACTTTCGGTCACTCTCACCAACACATCAGAGGTTGCAAAAGTAATTTGGAACGATTCGAGTCTTGATTACTGGAAAAATGATAGCAGCGCAGCGCTAGCGGCAAAATACATAATGACAATCATATTTTTGTTCATGCTTGGAGTGGCCTACATCGTTATGGCCATTTTTCTGCTCATTCGAATTGTCGCTTTGTGGATCTTGATCATCTTGTCTCCTTTGGCTTTTTTGTTCAACGCCGTTCCCGATTTCAAAAAAATCTCCTCCCAATGGTGGGACGCTCTTTTCAAATACTCCTATGTCGGCCCGGCTATCGCTTTTTTTCTTTGGCTTTCCACGTTGCTGATGGATACCTCTTTCTACAAATCATTGAACAGCATGCAGCCAAGCGGCCCCAGTGATCCTTTATTCACTTGGGTTGTGCAACGCATCATTCCGTTTTTTGTCATCCTCGTTTTTCTCTACGCCTCCATTATCGTCTCACAAAAATTCGGCATTGCTTTCGCCAGCGCCATCACCAGCCGGGCGAACAAGGCTTTGTCCTTCTTCCCGCGGCAAGGCTGGGCAGCGACGAAGTATGGCGCCAAAGCTGGACTCAAAATGTTTGACCGAGATGTACTAATGAAGCAACGGAAATTCAAATGGGGAGATAAAGAATACAAATTTAATTTGAGCCCTCGCGCCTGGAAACAGGGATGGAAAGAACGGGCTGAAGAAATGGACAAGCGAGCGCTATCGCAAGCCGCGGGAAGCAGCCGAGACAATCTCAATAGTTTTTTCAAGGGCACCCGCGGGACAAAACCGGAAGGGTTTCACGGTGACCTTGCTTTTTCGCGTCTGGAAGAAGAAATGAAAAAAGAAATTTCCTCTATTTCCACCGAATCCGGGTATCTTTGCAAAATCATTGAAGATGCGGAAAAAAAGGAAACAAAAACCGACGAAGATCGCGCTCGTGTTGCCGCCGCCTTAAAAATGCTATTTGAAAGCAATGACCAGGATGACTTCATGCTGGATTTCCGGGATTATGCTGATTTTGATCCATTTCAGCTGCGAGATGAAATCAGGAAAACCCTCGAAGGCATGGGGATGAGCACGCAAGAAGCAGCCCGGCAGGCATATCAGTTGGGATCCATAGCTCTGTCCAAGGGAAATTTGGGACACTACGGCATGGGCAAATTCAACTCAGATACGGGACAATACGAATTCAATGATGACGACGGCCAGATTGCTAAAATTGTCGGCAAGTACGGAACGATGGAGACTCAACAAAAAGCGAAAATACTTCACCGAAATGCTCTTATCACCGAAGGAAAAGTTAGGGCCGGGGAAGTGGATCCTCTAACAGGCAAAACAGCCACAAAATATACCCGCACCTATGGCAAGATGCATAGGGTGGGCCAAGAATTGGCTCGGGAAACCGCAGCGGCAGAATTAGGGCAAATGAACCGGGCCAGAGGAGACACTTTGAATGCGGTTTCCAAAGCTTACAGCATCATTCAGAACCAGGCGGTCAATATCATGGAAACTGATGCAGAATTGGCTACCAAGATGGCAGAGCTTGCCAAAACTTTGCATGAATTCAAAACATCGAAACCGAAATAACGACCGAAGTCTCTCACCCACATCAATAAATCTAAACGAAGCAAATGCTCAATCCACTCGTAGAAAAGAAAATTGAAAATTTCTCTGGACTCTCCGACCAAGAATGTGCCGCCATTGTCCAAAATTATCTGCTGGAAACTCTTGATAGCGAAACAAATTTTGAGTGGGAACTCCTGACAAAGTTCATTGAGAAACCATATGAACTCCGAGAACCGCTCTGCACTCTTTTCAATTCCGCCGTTAGGCATAATCAGCAGATTCTTGGCGAAAGGTCTGTCTCCGAATGGATTGACATCTATCGAGTGACATACAATGAGCGGGAGAGAGGCCCGGGCACATTTTTTGAATTTGTCTCCGGCAGCAACAGCGCGAAACTATTGTCGCAAAAAGAACAAGTCAAGCTGATGAGAATTTTGCGAATTTTTGATTATCTTTTTATCGAACCATTCTTTGACGTCGAGGAAGGGCCGGCAGCCGAGTTTATGCGACATATTATTTATCCCTCAACAACGCCGAATGAGATTCTTTCTTGGATTCCCGAAATCTCTGGTTCAGCTCCTGGGCCAAGCAAAAAAAATGCCGCATTGCAGCTTAAGCAGGCTCTGCAAAAATTTCCCAAAATCGGCGAGCAGACAATCACCTCGTCACCTTTGAATATCAAATCTTTCGACCGGCCCGTCCGCCCATCGATCAAAAATTGGCTCTACGATTACACTTCTGTTTTCGGACAAGGAGCCCACGATTCGATGCAAAGAACCAATTATCTTTTCCGATCGGAAAACGCGAAGAATCTTTCCTCGACTGAACGGGAAAAATTGGGTATAATATTGAAGTCATTCGACGAAAACACGCCGCTTCCAATTGACACAAAGAACAATGAAGTAGTGTTTGAGGTTCGCGAAACGTATAACGTAGAACCTGCCCCCCGCATTGCTGCGCAAAGCGCTGCAGGCGGGCGTAGAACGCAAAGCCCCACTCGAAGTCCGGAAAAGGAGACATTTATCAGGCCTTATCCGCAGTCCGTGGCAAAGCCGACAGCGCCGCCTAACCCAGTTGAAAATAGTTTTGTCAGGCCGTATCCGCCCATATCCCGCCCTGCGGGAAATGTAGCCGATAGGTCCACTGCCACAGAAAAACCTCCAGTTCCGCCACAACCAGCCCCCAAACAAATGCCAGATCCCGCATTATCCAAAGCTCGGCTTTTCCCTTCCCCGACAAGTCGGGGAATTCCTCAAAGCCAAGCTTTTCCGGATACTGAAAAGATACAGTTCGTGAATCCTTATCCCAAGCCAGGAACTCACGAAGTGATAGATTCCCGCCCGGAAATGGCCGGTGAAGCACCGGTGAAGCTCAAGGGATTTTCGGAGGGCGCTCCGAAGGACAATCAAGGTTCGGCTCCTCCCGTATTATCCAAAGCTCGGCTTTTTCCTTCCGGCAAGCAAGTTGCCGGAATTCCTCAAAGCCAAGCTTTAGCTCCTCCCGAACCGCCAAAGCCCTACGCCCCCAGCCGTCCCAAAAATGTCATCTATCCCCACTACGGAGCGGGAAGAGAAAACCAGCCGGAACCGAAGATTGACGGAAACGTTGTTGATCTATCTGGAGAGAAATAAAGCACTCGCTAATCGGAGCGAATTACAGCTAATTTGAGCGAATTCGCACTCATTCGCTTTCTATTAGCTCCACATTCGCGAGTCAATATTATGCACGCCAATGTCCCCCAATTTATAGAAATGGAAGACAAGATCGCTTTCGGGCTCACCTCGAAGCAGCTTTTGTGGATGGGCGGAATGGCCGCCTGTCTCATCGTCCTCTACGGACTCGTTGACCGCCAGATTTTCCTCTTTGTCGCCATTTTTATCGTTATTATTTTCGGGACTTTTACTTTCTACCGCCCGCAGGGAATACCCTTTATATCTTTTTTCGGTTTTATGGTTCAGTATTTCACCAGTCCCAAAAAATATATCTGGAGAAGAGTATACGATACAAAGGAATCAGCCTTTTCCAAATCCCTCCAGGAAGCCCAAAAGAAAAGAACGGGATCTGCGACGCAGATAAAAAGGATCCCCAGCCAAAGCCAGCTGAAAAGGATTGCATGGGTATTGGATACTAAAAAGTAATAACTCGCGAATTAAAGAACGAATGGAAAGCGAATGCGAACGAACTTGCTGACACGGAAAAAATCATTCGCTCTAATTCGTTTCTAATTCGCTCCTCATTCGTGAGTTGCTATCATGGAAAGCTTACATTCCAAAAATTTAACCAAAAACGAAGCACTGGGAAAAGCAGCCCAGGAATTTGTTGATATCGCTGAAATCAAAGACGGCGTGGTCATCCTCAAAAATAACTCCCTTCGGGCAGTGCTTATGGTGTCTTCCATAAACTTCGATCTGAAATCCACCCAGGAGCAGGAAGCGATCGTCTCCGCCTATCAGGGATTTTTGAATTCTCTCGATTTCCCGCTTCAAATTATCATCAGCACCAGAAAACTCGACATCAACCCCTATCTTGAACTGCTCACCGAAAAGGAACACACCCAAGCCAACGATCTGCTTCGCTTTCAGATCAGCGAATATCACGCTTTCATCAAAAATCTGGTCAACACTTCAAACATCATGGCCAAAAATTTCTATATTGTCGTTCCCTTCGCCCTGACGGAAGCAAAAAAAGGCGGATTTTTGGAAAAATTGAAGATTGCCCTCAATCCCAAGCAGGCCCAGGTTGAGCGGGAAATGGAATTTGAAAACTACAAGAGCCAGCTTTGGCAGAGAGTGGACCACATTGTCGCCGGACTTTCCGGAACCGGGATAAAAATCGCCCCGCTTGGGACAGAAGAACTAGTCGAGCTCTATTACAACGCCTATAACCCGAAAGTGACCGAATCGGCGGAAAAAATAGAAGCGGAGAAGCTGGATATCAATAGAATTTAATACTCGCGAATTAAAGAACGAATGGAAAGCGAATGCGCACGAACTTGCTGACACGGAATAAATTGTTCGCTCTCATTTGTTTCTAATTCGCTCCTCATTCGTGAGTTATTATGTTAGATTTTCTCAAAACAAAAAAGGAGGAGGAAAAAAAACCGGCGGAGCTTTTCGCCGAGGGCGCCGACGCGGAAAAAATCTTCCGCGAAGGTCTCGCCACCATCACCGACCTCATCGCGCCGTCGGCTCTTGATATTGGCTCAAATTTCATCCAGGTCGGCGAGACATTCGCCAAAACTATTTTCGTCACCACCTATCCGAGATATCTCCACACAGCCTGGTTCTCTCCGATTATCAACCTCGATGTCCCGATGGATATCTCCATGTCCATTTACCCGGTGGAAAGCGCCAATGTGATGAAAAGCCTGCGCCGCCGGATCACCCAGGTCGAATCGGAAATTCACCTTGAGGCCGAAGCCGGCAAAGTCCGCGACCCGGCCCTTGAAACAGCCCTCCAGGACATTGAACAACTGCGAGACCAGCTCCAGCAGGGAACCGAGCGCTTTTTCCGGTTCGGGCTCTATCTCACGATATATGGAGGAAGCAAAGAGGAGGTGGAAAAATCGGCCCAATTCATCGAATCCCTTTTGGAATCAAGGCTGACTTACGTCAAGGAAGCTGTTTTCCGTTCCGAGCAGGGATTTTCTTCCACCTTGCCGCTCGGGAACGACGAGCTGAACGTGAACAACAACATGAACAGCCAGCCGCTTTCGACCACTTTCCCTTTCGTCTCTTCGGACCTCTCCTCCTCAACTGGCGTTCTCTACGGCATCAACCGGCACAACAACAGCCTGGTTCTTTTTGATCGGTTTGAAATGGAAAACGCCAATATGGTCATTTTCGCCAAGTCCGGCGCGGGGAAAAGCTACGCCGTGAAACTTGAGATTCTTCGTTCTCTCATGTTCGGAACAGACGTGATTGTGCTTGACCCGGAAAATGAATACCAATTTCTTTGCGAGGCCGTCGGGGGAAGTTTCGTGAATATTTCCCTCACTTCCAACTATCATCTCAATCCTTTCGACCTTCCCAATATCGGGGAGGATGAAGACTTGAAAGACATTCTTCGGAGCAATATCGCGAGCCTCTTGGGACTTCTGCACATCATGCTCGGGAACATCACGCCCGAAGAAGATTCCATCCTCGACCGGGCCATCAGTGAGACCTACGCCATAAAAGACATCTCTTTGGAAAGCACCGTGCGCATTTTCCCGAAAGACCAGGTTCCGACAATGTCCGATCTCTATGAAGTGCTCCGGAATATGGAAGGCGGGGAAGATCTCGCCACGCGCCTTGAAAAATATACCCAGGGAATTTTTTCCGGATTCCTCAATAGCCCAAGCAATATCAGCCTTGAAAACCAGATGGTTGTTTTCAATATCCGCGATATGGAAGAGGAGCTGCGGCCGGTGGCCATGTATGTCGTCTTGCATTTCATCTGGAACGAAATCCGCTCGAAGCTCAAAAAAAGGATGATTGTCGTTGACGAAGCCTGGGTGATGATGCAGCACGAGGACGCCGGATCTTTCATGTTTTCGATCGCCAAGCGCTGCCGCAAGTATTTCGCCGGCCTCACGACCATCACCCAGGACATTTCCGACTTTTTGGCCTCGCGCTATGGAAAGCCGATTGTCACCAATTCTTCGATTCAGCTCCTTCTCAAGCAGTCCCCGGCGGCAATCGATATCATTGGCGACACTTTTTATCTCACCGACCAGGAAAAATTCATGCTGCTTGAGTGTGGCGTTGGAGAAGGGATATTTTTTGCCGGAACGAAACATGTGGCGATCCAGGTTGTGGCTTCCTACTCCGAAGATCAATTGGTGACAACAAACCCGGAGCAGATTTTGAGAAGGAAAGAGGAAGCAGCGGAAAAAGCGAATTGATTTATTGTTATTTTATTTTGATCATGAGCGCGGCTCCAGCGACAACAGCCAATTCGAAGGGAAATGCCGGCAATTCTGGCACAAATCCCGCCCACGGGGGAAATTATGTCTCTCCCCGAGATCAGTCTGATGTCGGAAATATGCTAAACCGGCAAAGGCGGCAAGAAAACGGCGATGGACCCGGCCAGGGAAAAGCTGATTCTCCCAACCTCCAAAATCTGGCCAAAACAGCCGCCGCAAGCCCTCAATCGGCCGCGCGGCAAGCTGCCGAATTGGTCTTGAGTATGTTTCGACAAATTGAGCCGACCAAAGACTGGCCTTATCTATTCATGACTTTGCCTTTTTCCCTGCTAAAAGATTTGCTCGATCTCGGTTGCGCCGGTCTTGATGCGACTGTTCCGGGGCTGGGAACCGTCGTCCTTTTCATTCTCTCATTGATGCTTACGATTCTCACAATTATCAGCCTTATCCTTATCGGGGAAAAACTTTCATCGAGAAAAAGCGGGAAATATTTCGCCGGATTAGGGATTGAATTTGTTTCAGAAGCTCTCCCTGGTCTCGGCTGGCTGCCTCTTGCTTTTTTTGAGACTGCCGCGATCTATTCTTTTGTCCTTTACGACCGCGCCACAGCTCCCGAACCCCAGAGCGAAGAAGCTACGGCGTAATCGAAGCGGAAAAAACCTAAACAACCCCGTTCTGAAAACAAAATGGCTATAAATCTCAAAAAAATATCCCCAAAGACTCCTTTCCCGAAAAAGCATCGGCGTGAAATTCTGATCGGTTTTTGCGCCCTGCTTGTCCTTCTCGTCAGATTTATTTTCCCGGCGAATTTGAGCGGCGAAGTTTTTTGGATGGTTCTGGCTTTGTTTTTTGTTTTTCCTTTCCTCATTGTCAGTTTTGTGATCAAAGAAAGTCCGCGAAATTTTGGATTGCAGGCTGGAAACGTCAAGCAAGGGATTATTTTTTCTGTGATTCTTCTTCTTGTTCTCGCGGCCGCCGGCTATTTCATCGTTTCGAAAACCCCCTGGCGCAACCAGCTTCTTGTTCCCTCCGGCATCGCCCAAAATTTTTGGTATTTTTTGTGGTTCGAGCTCATTATCGCTCTGCCTCTCCATTTTTTCTGGGAATTTTTCTTCCGGGGATTTATTCAGCTGGGACTCGAAAAAAAACTGGGGATATTTTCCCTTTTTCTCCAGGGGATTCTCCAAACCGCGCTCGCTCTCAAGGGACCTCGTCCCATGATTTTCCTTGTTCTGGGCTCGTCCCTTCTCTCCGGTTTTGTTGTCTGGAAAAGCCGATCGATATATTATTCCGCCGCGGCTATGTGGCTTGTTTCTCTGGGCTTGGATATAATACTCATAAGATACATAAACTTTGGAGGCCTCTAAGCGCTAAATATATGAAAACAAAGAGAAACAAAAAATTATTTTCCGCGACCACGCTATTTATTTTTCTTTTTTTGAATTTTGTTTCGTTCAGCCCCAAAGAGGCCGAGGCTTTCTCTTGCTCTTTTGGCGTCGGCGCCAGCTGCACTGTAGACGTGGCCCAGGAAACAAACACCGCCCTGAACCAGGTTCTGACCCGCACGGGGGACATCACGGGAAGTTTTATGGGTTCTTCCGAAGAAAGATACGGCCTCACAAAAAATATCTGGCGAACGGCCCAGAACAAATCCAGCGCTCCCAAGGCGGAAATCTTTTTTGATAACACCAACCCAAAGGCCGGCGAAAAGGTGACGGCCCACGCTATGCCGGAATTTTTCAAAAATGATCCGCAGAATCTCTATTATACCTGGTATCTGATCCATACATCGAATGGCACTCCCCAAACCGCCACCAATTCCATTGAATCGGGGAAAAAAGAAGCCGCGAGAATTATGGCCCGGGGAGATTATGACCCCAACCTCGACGGACAATACTACACTTCAAGCGCCAGCAGCGACCCCGATCAAGACGGCTGGCCGGCAATTGACAGCAGCTACGACGAAGACAAAACTGCGGCTCCAATGGGAGGTTCTGACGGAGTCGGAGGCCTGACAGAGGAAAGCGATAATATCGAATCCTACAACACAGCTGAGGGTTATTGCGACTCCAAGGGCGACCATACCGCAGACAGCTGCAATCTCAACACCGATAAAAGCAGTTTCAACAGCTACTACACCATGAAATCCGACCAGTCAGGAGACTACTGCGCCTATTGCCAGGCAAATACCACTTTTTCCGCGACCTTGTCTTCGAACAACCAGTGCTGCTATCTTGTCACTTCTCCGGATGATACCGACTATTCAGAATACAACAGCAGCGTGAGTTATTGCCCCAGCTCCTACAACGCAACCTATGAGGGCTGTTTCGACTACAGCACTCTCCAGTCCACAAACACGAGTTTGATCACCAGCTGCCTTGACAGCCAGTATAGCGCTTGCGAAGAAAATTGGAATACTGTTCACGCGAGCAGCTCAATCGACAACTCCACGGAAGCAAGAAGCTCTTCCGGCGACAGCGCGTCCTATTCAAGATGTTTCGAGCATAATTTTGGAACAAACGCCGACCCTCTCGGCTATCAGGGCTATTCCGGGTCTTCCGATGAATACGGAAGCGACCCGTCAGGAAAAGACTTTCGCGTGGCCTGCAAGCACAGATGGCCAAACGCGCCGGGCTATAAAAGCGGTTCCGGAAAATTTCCGACCGGCGAGGAAAAATACTGGAAAACCGACCCCACTGATCCTGATACGGACGGAGACGGCTTCAAAGACGAAGCTGACGTCATTGGGCTCGGCCAGCAAGACTTCACTTGGACATATCAGCCCGGCGACCGCGTCGGGGTCATGGTTGAGGGGACCTCGATGACACCCACTGACGAGCAAAACGCCTACTACAAAATTATGTGGGGCTATCTCGATGTTTGCGACTCGACCAAAGCCAAGCTTTTGAAAAGTGACCTGTGCGACGACTCCGGCGATTATGGCTACGGCTTCATGGCGACTGAATCTCCCAACGAACAGGGCAGCGAACAACTGAAAATTTCTCTCTCTTTTTCTCCCGACAGCCCCGTGGCTGACCCCAGCGATGAAAACAAAGACAATATCAGCGGCAGCGGAAGCATTCTCGACGCCGACCAGATTTCAGTCGCTTCTTCCCTCGACAATACCCAATTCGACCCCAACGTTCTCTACTATAACTGGCAAATCCAAAGAGGCGACCCAAAAAATGATGACTGGGGCGACGCTTTGAATATCAACGACAACTTTGACACAGCTTCCAAGCCCTCCGGAATGGGAATCACCGCCTTCAGCTTCACCCCCAAAAAGAAAGCGCTGACGTCTTCGAGCGACGACGTCGTGTATTTCAAAGTGACTGCCACCGTGGCCCAAGCCTCGGGCGTTGAGTCAAGCCGGGGAAGATCAAGCGTTATTGTCCCCATCAACAAAAACGGCGTCAAAGTAGATTTATACAAAGTCGACATCTCGGGCGGGAAAGCGACTCTGGGAGAAAAGATCTGCACCGAAGGCCTTTACGCCGCCCTTTGCCCGGCTGTCAAAGGCCAGATGCTCGCCGCCAAAATTTCAGGCAATCGCTACAACACCACGAACAGCGAATTCGCCTGGCAAACCAACGGGAATCCTCTCAACCCGCCGACAAATGTTTCTGATTATTTCGATGGCTGGTCGAACACGGCCGTATTTTTCCCGATTACGAAACAAGAGCAGCAGCTCGAAGAGGTTTCCGTCACCTTGACCCCCAAAGACAAACTCGAGCCGGTGAAATCCAGCCGGCTTGTCACCGTTGTCGAACCAGTGGCGCTTATCCGGTCGTCTGACGAAAGCACCGCCTGGCCGAAAACCATAACTGAAAAAATTGGATCGACGAAGGATTCCTTTCAAAACGTGAGCAATCTCTCGATGCTCGAAACTTATCCCGGGTCAGAAGTTTCTCTTTATCTCGACTACGTGCCGTATTATCTTCTCAAGGACGATGAAAACACCATCGTTGACTGGCAATTCGGAGGAATGAGCTTAAGCGACGAAAGCTTCAACGGAACATACGGCGATCTCAACGTTCTCACCACCGGAGGAAACGACTTGTCGTTCACCGCGCCCGCGAGCGTCGGCGCCTATCAGAACATCTCGGTCAATTTGAAAAAATACTGGTCCGAAGACGAGGCCAACATCATGTTCAACACCTGGGATATCGTCCCGCGCCCTCTCGAAAGCGATCGCTCCATGACCATCACCACTGCCACAGCGCCGGTGGATAACACGATCAGTTCAGCCAAACCAACCCAGCTCCTGGCCGCCATTGGAACTCATCTCCCGCATTATTTGATGTATAATCTGCGCCTGGCGCTCACTCTTCTGGTCATGCTTTTCGCGAGTTTCTGGCTCTATTCCCTAATCCAAAAATTTACAAGCCATGAAGAAAGGTAAAAAAATATTTCTCCATGTCGCTGTTTTTCTGTGCATTATTGTTCTTTTCGGCTCTTCGGCTTTAGCCCAATATACGAATCAGGAAAAAATTCCGGGAGCTTCCCAACAGCAGTCGGAATTTGTTCCCTATGTCAAAGACATCATCGGTTTCGGCTACGCGACGATCGGGATTCTGGCTATGTTCATGCTTTGCATCGGCGCCTATCAGTATCTCATGGCCGCCGGAAACATCGGCAAAGTGGAAAGCGCCCGAAATACGATCGGCTCGGCCATTTTCGGCCTCGTCCTCGGCCTTCTTTCCTGGATAATCCTTTCCAAAATCCATCCGGATCTCGTGGCTTTCAAAGCCATCTCGGGGGGGAAATAAGAAAAGCCTCGCAAAAATTTCGCAGCACAAGAAAAATGAAAAACAAAAAAACAATTTTCCTGGCAGCCGCTATTTTTTTTATCAGTATTTTTATTCTCCGGCCGGTTTTTTCCGCGGAAGTCAATCTTTATTCCAACCAGCAGATGATTCCCGGCGCGACTTCCCGAACTTGCGACGTGTCAACTTATATCCAACAGATTATTGGCTTTGGCTATGCCACCATCGGCATCCTCACCATGTTCATGCTCGGCATTGGTGCTTTCCAGTATATTATGTCCATCGGGAACACGGCTAGGATGACCAGCGCTAAAAATACCGTCAACTACGCGATCCTCGGACTTGTCCTGGGACTGCTTTCCTGGATCATTCTCTACACGATCAATCCCAATCTCGTGAAAGTCAGCCTCGGAGAAACGGTCCCGTGCACGATTCAATGGGGAAGCACCGGGACAGGAACAACCATAACCGGGACCACGACTGGAAAATATGATGCCATCTCTCTCAAGAACTCAATCAGAGACAGGATAAATTCCTACAATGACATAATCAAAGAAGCTTCTGAAAAGTACGGGGTGCCGGAATATATGATAAAAGCCGTTATCTATCAGGAAAGTAGGGGAGTTTATGACGCCACTGGCCCCATGACAAAATATGGGCAAGCTGTGGGCCTAATGCAACTGATACCAAGCACGGCTAGCGGACTTGGTGTTGCGAACAGCAAGGATCCCTATCAGAATATCATGGGAGGAACCAAGTATCTTAGCCAACTCTATAACAATGAAAAATACGGAAATAAAAATTGGGAAAGAACTCTAATCGCCTATAACTGGGGAGAGGGAAATCTAACAAAAAAATATGACAACGGATCTGCTCTTCCGGCTGAAACAGCCAAATATGTTCCGAGTGTTTTAGGGCTGGCGGAGTCGTTCAAAAAATAATGATTCTCACTGACAAGTATTTTTTCATATTTTTTCAGAGTTATAAATGAAAATTATATTGTAAACATAATGAATGCCGTATCAAAAAAAATAGTTCTCTTTATTTCCTTAGCAATTTTTGCCATCTTGCTGGCCTCGATTTTTTTCATTTCAAAAAAGAATCAATCCGTCCCCGAAGAGCAAAAGATTCCAGAAGAAACCGACCAACCTATCCCGCTCCCGCCTCCTTCAATTTCCTCAGAATTGGAGAAGAAAAAACAGGAAAACAAATATCAGCCCTACAAACAGGAACAATATTCCTATGGCCTTCTGAAAAACAGTCCGAATATCATCGGCCAGGCCAAAGAATTGATGAATGATTTTTCAATCGACAAAATGGCGGTATCGACTCCAGTGGTGGACATGAAGCTGGATGACGGCCGGGAAGTGCTTCTCCTCTCCGGATGCGAAGAACACAATTGCGGCGGAACGGGAATCATCATTGCCTACGACAAAGCCGCGAACAAGGTATATCTTCTCACGGAAGAAACCGGCTCGAGCGAGGAATACAAAATTTTGGGTAACCCAGACGATGAAATAAAAAATTTGCTGATAGATTATTACAAAAACGGATAACCCGCGAGATCTCGCACTCCAATGACCAAAAAAATATTCGCCATTTCAACTTTGCTTCTCGTGCTCGTTATTGGAGCTATTTTTGCCTACAATTTTCTTTTCAAAGCGCCGGCTGCCCAAAAAAACAGCGCCGATACGGCCAAAACCGCGGATGAAGGAAAGCTGGGCGGAACAGATTCCTCGGGAAAAACAGCCGGAACAAGCGCCTCCGTCAAGGCCGTCTCAGACGAGCCGGTTTTTGGCGCGACTCTTTCGCCGGATGGAAGCTATCTCTACGCTTTTCTTTCCGGAAACGGGCAGCTCAACCAGTTCGACTTGAACGGAAAACTGGACAAGATCCTCTCCACTGAAAAATTTGAAAACATAAAAAAAATCGTCTGGAACAAGCCGAAAAACAAAGCGATTATCAAGCTCGAGCCCAGCCCCGGCACGGTAAAATTTCTCTATTTCGACATTTCCGGGAAAAAGGTGTCTGTCCTCAAAGAAAACATTGACGCTGTTTCCTGGTCAAATTTGGGAGACAAAATCATCTACAAACACTATGATCCAAAGACGAAAAAAAGAACGGTGAATGTCGCTGATCCGGACGGCAAGAATTGGCATGCCGTTGCCGAAACAAATTATCGCAGCGCTGAAATAGCTCCCATACCCGGTTCGTCTGATATTTCTTTTTGGCCGAGCCCCAACGCCTTCACCGCGACCTCCGCCGCTTCCGTGACTTTCGGCGGGGAAAACCAAAAAGAGCTTCTCAAAGACCGCTATGGAGTTGATCTTCTTTGGGCGCCAAGCGGTGCCCGCGCCGTTTTGAGCGCTTCCGATTCGAAAGGCGGCCACAAAATCGACCTTCTCCTTATGAACCGGCAGGGAGGCGAGGTTCAATCTCTGGTATTCCCGACTTTTGCTTCAAAATGCGTTTGGTCGTCCGATTCGAAAACTCTTTATTGCGCCGCGCCCGGAGACATTCCCGATTCGGCTATCCTTCCAAACGACTGGCAGGAAGGAAAAATCACCACTTCGGACACCTTTTGGAAAATCGACGTCGCCAGCGGCAAAAAAGAAAGGCTGGTCGACCCGGAAAAAATCGGCGGATCCTATGACGCGCTCAATCCTTTTCTCTCTCCAGATGAAAAAACCTTGTTTTTTGTGAACAAGGCGGACGGGAAGCTTTATAAGCTATCGCTAAACTAAAAGTTTAAATATAAAATGAAAAAGGAATAGCTAAAAATTAAAAGCTTCTAGTTTTGCGTCGTAGTTTTTAGATTTTCGCTTTTAGATTTTTGATTGGAATTTGACGATTTATCGAGAGAGAAATCTGCGAGGTAAATATTCACCACAACCACCGTCCAAAAAACCACCGCCATATCATTTCGCCAATAGGTTGTGTCAACGAGGCCGTGAACGAGGAAATACAGGATTATCGCCAGACACAACAAACCCGCTTCGAGATTGTGTTCGCGGGTTTTTTTGTTATCTTTGAAAAACAACCAAATGACCCAAAAAAATCCCGCAAGGCCCGCGAGGCCCGACTCAAGCCAAAAAGCGAGGTATAAATTGTGGGGCTGGGGCACCGCCCATTCAAGATAAGGCGGAAAATATTTCTGATATTTAAGATATTTGTTTTGAAAATTACCCGGTCCTATGCCGAAGACCGGATTTTTCTCGATCATCAGCCCCGCTGATTTCCAGATCATGACGCGCGACGCCAATGAGGAACGGCTGCCAAGATTTTTTATATTTTCGAACTTCGCATAGCTTATGGCTGATATAATTGTCAAAAAAAATATTATCATCATAGCCGCATATCTTCTCCCTATTTTTTTCCTATACTTAAGCCAAAATACGACAATCAGCGCCAAGCCAATCGCAAGCCACGCCCCGTATGATTTCGTCAGATAAAGATTGAAAAGTATTAAGATCAATCCGAGCATTATTCCCATTAATTTCCAAAGTTCGACTTTTCCCTCCCGACAACAGAGTTGTCGGGATTCCTCAAATCCAAACTTTAATATTCCGATCAGGAAAACCGGCGCGAGAAACATTGCCAGCTGGTTGGGGGAGTCAAAAAATATCCGAAGTCTCCCGTCATACGTGAGAAGCCCGGAAAGCCAAAAATATATTCCTTCGGCCGCCACAAAGACACCTGAAGCGAAAAGAGCGACAAATATCTTATTCGGCAATTTTTCGTCTTTTTTGAGATTATCAAACAAAATAACCGCGAAAATTATCGGAAAGATAAACCAGCCCTTTATCACTCCGAGGCCAACATAGTAGTTTTTATTTGCGATAACAGACAAAAGAAGGCCAGTGAAAATTAAACCGATAGGAATTGAGAATTGAGAATTGAGAATTGAGAATTTTTTTTCTTTGCCAAGAAACCATGCAAAAAAAAGTATAATTATCAAAATTTCAACCAGATTCAAGGAGGCCCAGTTGTATTCAAACTTGATAAAGTAAAAGGGCAGCAAAAATAAGGTCGACAGAATTAAAATTTGTTGCAAACGTTTCAGAAACGACATATAGCAAAAAGTTTTTAGTTTTACGCTGTAGTTTTTCGTTTTCAAATTTTACTTTTTCGTTCGGCTAAAATCCGCTTTACCATTTTTGCCCTAGAGGGTTGAGCCGCGCCTATCGCCAACAAAACCAGCAAGATCACCATCACTTGCGGCGACCAAATCGGCGTGTCGAAAAATCCGTGAACGAGAAAATATACCAGCCCCGAAGCTATCCCCAGATTCAGAAAATTTTTCGAAGCAACGTTTCGCCAAAGGCCAGCCAAAATCAAAGCGCTGAAAACAAGCCCGTTCAAAATTCCAGTCTCTGCCGATATGTCGAGAAAAGTGTTGTGGGCGTAAATTGAGGAGCGCTCTCCTGAAGCCGGGGCTATATACGAGGCATAGTTCCCCAGCCCGACCCCCGAAAGAGGATAGTCCCTTGTCACGCCAAGGGCTTGCTGCCAATTTTTTGCCCGTTCCGCGTTGGATCCTTCTTTGAGATTGAACGCTGACGCAAGCCGGCTTTGGATTGTTCCTTGAAAAAAAACGGACGCCAAAAAAAACAAAATGGCTCCTCCTGCCGCAATCTTCCCCGCGTTGCCGGACCTTATCGCCAAAACGGCGAGAAAGAACAGGCTCCCCATTATCACTCCGAGATAAGCTCCCCTTGAGAAAGAAAAGATTATTGCAAAAAACATGATAGCTATGCCAATTCCTGCCAAAATTTTCCATTTCCGTTTTTTTTCCCACGCGAAGTATCCTAATCCGACGAAAAAACACAGGCTTGTAAATATAGAAAACATATGCGGATCCGAAAAAAAGCCAAAAGCCCGCATCCAGGTCTTGCCGGAGACATTCACCAGCCAGCTCGGATTGTCCGTGACCAATTTTCCGAAGGAGCTCCCCAAAAAAAACGGGGCTATTTTTCTCCAAGCGGCAAGCGTCGCATCAAGACCAACCAAAAAGGGAAGCGAAAATTGCCCTATTCCAACCGCGGCCGCCAGCGCTCCGCTTGCCCAAACAGCCCTGATCATTCTGACACGAAACTTTGCGTCCCGGGCAAAATCCGCTGCCGCAAAGTAAACCGGAAAAATTGAAAGCAAATACAAGATTTTTCTCGTTCCTTTCCCCGGATCAATTCCCGTCCAAAGAGAAAGCGCGGACAGAACCAAAAACGAAAGGACGAGCCAGGTTTCCGCCTTGTTCGCCGCCCAAATTTTTTTTTGGGCGAGCCCGCCCAAAAGCCAGAGCAAAAAAACAGCCGGAATCAAAACCCGGGTTGTCACCAAATCAATATTTTCACCCATGTTAAGCGCGAACTGAAACGGGAGAAGTATGAGAATGCCTAAAAAAAGATATCTTGTCATCGTTTCCTACAATATACGTTCCGGACATAAAAGGGAAATCTCAATATTTTCACCAGCTCCGCCCACAAGGAACCGAAGTTTTTTCTTATGTAGTGGTCTTGGGACTGATAATAATATTTTTTCTTGACGCGATTGTCCGAAAAGCTCTGTCCGCTTTTGTGAAAAATTTTCGCCCCGGGGTGAACGATTATTTTCCACTCTTTTTTCTTGGCTTGGAGACAAAGGTCAACATCCTCAAAATACATGAAATAATTTTCGTCAAATCCACCAAGCTCTGAAAACAAATCTTTCCTTATCATCATTGCCCCGCCGCTTACCCAATCCGTCTCAAAAATATTTTCTGTCTCTGCTTTTTCTTTCCGGCGAGAGATTTTTTCCCTAATCGTCGACAGGGGAGTTCTTTCCGCCCCATAATGATCCTCGCCAGAAATATTTTCTTTCCCGACGTGAATCGGCCCGACAATCCCCGTTCTTTCATTCGAAGAAAAAACCTCAAGCATTTTTTCGACCGTTTCCGGAAAAATTTTTGTGTCTGGGTTTAGCAACAAGATGTATTTTCCCCGAGCCCTGTCCAGGGCCAGATTATGCGCCTTCCCAAAGCCCACGTTTTCGTTTTTTTCAATCAGCTCAACGCCAAATTCTTCCGGAAATTTTTCCAGTTTGTCTTTGTCGTTGTTGATGACAACAATCTGAAGGTTTTCTTGGTCAAAAACATGTTCCCGTATCGAACGGAGGCAGGCTCGAAGATTCTCGCGGCTGTTATAATTTACTATTTGAATCGTGAGAAGCATTGATTTTCCTAAAGCTAAACTTTAGGAAATCCTAAAGTTTAGCTTTAGGATTCCAAGTCACGCCATCGGTTCATATTCCCGCATTTCCGGCCCCTTTCGGCTGATGAGACTCAAGACTTCGTGGGTGCTGACCGCCCGGAAAATCCAGAGAAACACGAAATAAAGAGCCACGCCCGCCGCCGCCCGCACCAAAAAATTGAGATCCGAAAAAATATAAAAAAATACTCCCATCATAATCCCCGAAAACGAAATGGCGAAGAATTTTTCAAAAGAAGGGATGTATTTCAGCAACCTCCAGCAGGCCGCTCCGGAAAGAATAGCGACCAAAAATTCCGTGAGGCTCGACGTCACCGCCGCGCCCCGATAGGAAAACCGCGGAATGAGAATCAGGTTCAGGGAGATATTGAAAACAGCGCAAAAAAGCAAAATGGCAATCAATTTTTTTTGCTGATTTCCGGCGATTATCACGTTCGTGAAAAAATTCCCGAAAAATATAAAGGCCATGGCAAAAGCCAATATCTTGAGGACCAGCACCGAATCTTCGTATCCCGCCCCGCCAATGAGACCGATGATGTTTTTGGCGAAAAAAACGGAACCGACCACCAGCGGCACGGCAATGATCAGAAAAACTTTGAATGTTTTGTCAGCCACTTTTTCAAACTTCTGGCGCTCGTGGAAAATATAGCGGGACATTATCGGCATCACCAGCCCCACAAACATCGCCGGAAAAAAAGCTATGTTCTCAACCACTTTATAGGCCGCGTTATAGATTCCCACATCGGCGTTTGTTTTGAGGATCGAAAGAAGAATCGTGTCCAGCTTGAAATAGGCGAAAACAATGACCGCCGAAATTCCCACCGGGTATGATTCTTTCAAAAATTTCTTCCAGGCTTGCCAGTCGAAACGAAGAGAAAAGGAAATGTATCTTTTCGAAAAAAGATAAACGACGGCAAAGCTTGCCAACATGTTGAAAAGAAGCGAGCTTATGATCGCCAAAAACCCAAAATTGCTTTTGACCGCCAGCACCACTATGATGAGCTGAACGATTTTTCCGACAAATTCCCCAATAGCCACTTTATCCATCGCCAGCCTTTTTTGGAAAAGGCCGATCAAAACCGAATATCCCGAAGCGAAAAAATAGGCCGAGGCGGCAATCACCACCCCAACCTTCACGCCCCCTGAATAGGGAAAGAAAAAGATAAAAAGAGGGGAAACAAGAAGAATAAAAAGGGAAACCGCCAATCGGATGGCGAAAACATTCCCGAGAATATTCTTTTCGTCGCTTCCCGGCCTTGATATTTCCCGCGTTGAAATAGCATAAAGCCCCAAATCAGCAACAGCCGAAAAGAAAGCGAAAAAGGCCAAGACCGTGGAATAATCCCCAAAGCCTTCCTTCCCCAGATAGCGGGTGATGAACCCAATGCTGATAAGCGCCAAAACAGTGCCAAGGATTTTGGCCGCTGAAGTGAAAACAGCATTATACGCGATGCGACGGGGAAGAGAAGACATAAAAATTTCTAATACCTAATGTCTAATTTCCAATAAAGCCAAAATGTCTAATACAAAAGTTTCGAAATTAGACATTCAATCATCCTAAATTTTTTTGGGTATCAGAAATTGGATATTGGATATTTGTGAAATATGCTGAATTTTCATACTGCCTGCCGACGTTTATTCACTTTCGATATTTCCGACTGGCTTGATCACAACTTTCCTTTCTTCTCCTTCTCCGATGCTTTCTGTTTGCACCTGGTCATTCTCCGCCAGCGCCAAATGGACAATTCTCCGTTCATAGGCGGTCATCGGCCGCAAAACCGCCGGGCGCTTGTCGTTTATGGCTCGCCGGGCCATATTTCTTGCCAGATCTTCAAGGGTTCCGATTTTGCTTTTGTTATAATCATTGACATCCACCGAAAATTTCAGTTTTTCCTCGGTTTTTTTTCGGGCCATAGCCCGAAGAATATGCTGGAGAGCCCGCAGATTTATCCCATATTGGCCGATGAGAAGATCCGACTCGCGGGAGCTGATGTTGAAAATGATATTTTCTCCATCCGGCCCGTCTTCTTCCCGAAAGCCCATCGTGAAATCGGAAAAAGTCATTTTCTCGAGAGTCTCTTTTATGATATTTTTGAGCATTTCCACGTTTTCCGGTTTCATCATATTTTTTCGAAATCTACTTGTTATCGCTGGCTGCCAGCTCCGGTTTTTTCATCGTCAAATACTGCTGAACTATCGCGAAGAGGGTATTCACCACCCAGTAAAGAGCCAGCCCCGCCGGAAATTTCATTCCGATGAAAAGCGTCAGCAGCGGCCCGAGATAAAGCATCTGCTTGGTCATAATCGAAGAAAAATCGTCTTTTTTCACCGGGGCGGGGTTTTTGGTCATCATCATTTTCGTTTGGACAAACTGTCCGGCCGCGGCGATGACCGCGAGGACGACATTGGGTTTCGCGAGATCCAGCAATCCAAAAAATTTCACATTGATGCTGCTCGGGCAAGTCACGAAGCCATAGAGGTCGCTGCAAGCCGAATTGAAGTTTATTCCGGCGATAAACGCCCGGTAGAGAGCGATGAAAAAAACTATTTGAACGACCAGAGGCAGGCAGCCGGAGGCGGGATTCACCTTTTTTTCCTTATAAAACTCCATCAGAGCCCGCCCCTGTTTTTCTTTATCGCCTTTGTATTTGTCTTGAAGCTTTTTTATCTCCGGCTGAAGATCCTGAAGTTTCTTTTGGGATTCTATCTGCTTTTTTGAAATAGGATAGAGAATAAGGCGGACAATCACGGTCAGCAGAATAATCGCCACGCCCAAATCATGGCCCGGAATGATATTATACAGCAAAATCAGCGCGTTATAGATCGGCTGATACACGAAAGAATGAAAAATTTGGCTCATTCGATTAGTTTTGCCCGCATAAGCAGATCTTTTGTTTTCTCTTCGATAAGTGGGTAGCTTATCTGCTCGTATGGAAATTTAGAATTTATCAAAAATATAATCTGATGGCCTGTTCTTATTTTTCTCAAAAGAAGTTTTGTCGCTTCCCGGAGCCATCTCTTTACCCCGTTTCTTTCTGTCGCCTTTTTGGAGAGCTTGATCCCGACTGAAAAACCAATCTTGAGCTCACCGCCCCCAGCTTTTTCATATTTCATTATCAAAACTTCATTAGACACCGTTTTCCCCCGGCGAAAAACCTCATTGAAGTCTTTCTTGTTTTTCAATCTGAATTGGACTGGCAGCATTTCTTAAACGCTTAGTTTTTTGCGGCCTTTTCTGCGCCTCCGCGCCAAAACCGCCCGACCGTTTTTGGTCCGCATTCTTTTTTGGAAACCGTGCCTTCTCACTCTTTTTCTCTTTTTCGGCTGATATGTTCTTTTCATCTTTGTTGCCTATTTAGTCTCTTATTAGCTTCTGAAAGTTTACCAGCAAAAACCGCTTTGGTCAACGTATCTGGAAAGTTCCTTGATTTTTTCGTTTCCCTCCGCTACCATTTCAACAGGTTATCAACATAATTATCAACACATACCCCGTTTCCCATATTATCCTTGTGCTATAATTAGAGAACTCAATTTCCAAACAATGACAAACAACGAAATTTGGCAAGCGGTTCTAGGAGAAGTCGAGCTGGCTATTTCACCCGCCAGCTTTACTACTTGGTTTCGGAATACTTCCATAATCGAGTTTGAAAACGACGCGGTGATCGTGAGCGTTCCCAACGGATTTGCCAAAGAATGGCTGGAAAACAAATACAATCAGTTCATATTGAAAGCAATCAAAAACTTTCAGGACAACACGCGGAAAGTCCGCTGCATTGTTTCAACGAAGAACGCCCAAAGAGCGTCTCTCGCACCCAAAAAAGACGTCGATTCTGTCCTTTCGGGGGGAGGA
The DNA here is from genome assembly GCA_028716005.1 of Candidatus Moraniibacteriota bacterium. GTDB lineage: Bacteria > Patescibacteriota > Minisyncoccia > Moranbacterales > UBA11712 > UBA11712. The sequence goes on from JAQUQQ010000001.1 coordinate 28,309, forward strand.
GAAAGCCTGATCGACCTTCGCGATGCGGAAACCCCCGCCCAGCGGGCAGAAGGAGGGCACATCGGCCTCAACTATCGCTATACCTTTGAAAATTTCATCGTCGGCTCAAACAACGAACTGGCCCATGCGGCCTGCCTCGCCGTCTCAAAAAATTCCGGCCGGACATACAATCCTCTTTTCATTTATGGGGGTGTCGGGCTTGGAAAAACCCACCTTCTTCAGTCAGTCGCCAACTCGATCCTCGCCCAAGATCCCAAAAAAAGGATTATCTATTCAACCGCTGAATTTTTCACCAATCGCTATATTGATATGGTGAAAAACCAGCAGGCCCGGGAATTCAAACAATCATACCTCGACACTGACCTTCTTATTATAGACGACATCCAATTTATCGCCGGAAAAGAGAAAACCCAGGAGGAGTTTTTCCATATTTTCAATACCCTTTACCAGCTCGAGAAGCAAATTATTCTATCGAGCGACCGGCCGCCAAAAGCCATCGCCACGCTCGAAGACCGCCTCCGCTCCCGCTTCGAAGGAGGAATGATCGCCGATGTATCGCGGCCGGACCTCGAGACCAGAATCGCCATTTTGCAGCACAAAGCCGCCCAAAAAGACTTTGAAATTGAAAATGACGCCTTGAATTACATCGCCTCCAATATCCAAAACAATATTCGGGAGCTAGAAGGCGCCTTGAGCCGCATCATCGTTACCTGCGAGCTTAAAAATGCCGAGCCCACGTTGAATTATGTGAAAAAAACCCTCTCTGACATCATTCACTCCGGCAGAAAAAAGGGGACTGGGTTCAAGCAGGTTCTTGAAGCCGTGGCTGATTTTTACGACATCAATCAGCAAGAACTCGTGAACCGGTCGAGGAGAAAGGACATCGTAAAGCCCCGGCAAGTTGCCATGTATCTCATGCGTGAAGAACTTCGCGCTTCTTTTCCGGGGATTGGCGAGCAATTGGGCGGGAGAGACCACTCAACAGCTATGCACGCTTATGAAAAAATCAGTCGGGAAATCGAGCAGGACGAGGTTCTAGAGCAGGAACTCCAAAACATCAAGGGAAAGATGTATAGCAACAACTGAATTTCACCAAAAAATGGGGATAAGGTGTGGAAAAGCCTCCTTTTTATCCTCATTGCGCCGATATTTTAGTGGAAAAAACAACTAATAAGTCCAGGAAAAATCGCCGAAGACTAAATACGCCGAAAATACACCCAACTTATACCCATTTATCAACACCCCTGTCAACTTTTTTTGCAAGTGAAATTACCCTTATTTAAGCCCAAAAAAAGACTTAACCCCACAATACACCGCCCTATATAATAAATAACTATCTAATATTATAACTATTTATACTTAAATATTATGAAACTTCAGGCCTTATCAGAAAATTTTAAAAGGGGCATACTGATCGCCGAAAAAATAATAGGGAAAAACCTGACTCTGCCAATTCTCTCGAATATTCTGCTCGAGGCGGAAAAAAGCCGGCTGAAAGTTTCAGCAACAAATTTGGAGATAGGGGTGGTTTGTTCCCTCCGGGCAAAAATTGAAAAGGAGGGGAAACTCGCTGTTCCGGGCAGAATTGCGGGGAGCTATTTGAGCAATATTCCGGACGGCTCAAAAATGAGTATCGAAGCTAAAAATCAAACACTTTATTTGACGAGTGAAGGCAGCCGAGCGGTTATAAAGGGGGTTGATGCTAAAGATTTTCCAATTATGCCCAAGCCCCAATCTGAATATTTATTTGAAATTGATGGCCCTGCTTTTCAAGATAAAGCCGTCAAAGTGCTTACCTGCGCGGCCGCTTCAGAGACAAGACAGGAGCTCACCGGAATTTATTTTGGTTTTGAAAAAGATAGCCTTATCCTTGCGGCGACGGACAGTTTTCGTCTGGCGGAGGCTCGAATAAAGCTCGGGAAAAATGACGTAGGGACAAGTTACCCGAAATTTATTTCAAAAAATTCCGCTATTATTGTTCCAGCCAGAACTCTCCAGGAAGTGGCAAGGAGTATCGGCAACGAGAGCGGCCGGGTAAAAGTTTATATCGGTGAAAGCCAGATTTTTTTCGAGATTGACGAAATCATGTTTGTTTCGCGGCTTATTGACGGAAAATACCCGGAATACAAACAGGTGATACCGAAAGAATTTTCTTCAGGCGTTTTTGTCGGCCGGGAGGATTTGGCCAAAGCGGTTCGGACGGCCAGTATTTTTTCAGACAGCAAAAGTCGAGAAGTGAAGCTTCTTATAAAAGAAGGCGGTGGCAAAATGAAGATTGAATCCCAGTCGGTTGAGACGGGAGAAAATATTGCTGAAATTCCTTGCCAAAGCAAAACCAAGGGAGAAAATATTATCGCTTTCAACAATCGCTATCTGGTGGATGCCCTTAACTCTTTCTCAAGCGAAACAGTTTATATAGGTTTTAACGACAGCTTTGGGCCGGTGGTTTTTCGGGAAGTCCAGGAAAAAGAAAAACTTATTGAAGATTATCTTCATATCGTGATGCCAATTCGGAACTAGCGCAAAGCTCGGCCTTGAGGAATCGCGAGCTTTTGAAAAGAAAATGAAACAAATTGCCGATTTATTGGGAGAAAGAAAGGCTTTTAGCAATCACGTGCGGGAAGCCGACGAAAAATCCGTCGAAAGCATTTTTTTCAGCGCTCTCAAGAAAAATTTACCGAATATTGCGCGGGCGGATATTACGAATTTTGTTTTAAGGGATAAAAAAATATATCTGCGGACGACCCATCCGGCGATAGCCGGCGAGATCTGGAGAAAGAGAGAAAGACTGAAAAACGAAATCAACGATTTTTTTGGCGGCGAAGACATCAAAGAAATAAAAGTAAAATAAAACCCCGACATAACGTCGGGGTTTTTTTGAAACAATATTACTGGCAGTCTCCAATATCACCTTTGATATCAAGTTTTTCCTTCTCGGCCCATTTTTGGACACCCTTTTCCCAGGCATCAAATTGGGGATCTTTCTGGGGCTGTTTCGGGGTGTCACCACGGGGGTTGTCTTTGTCCACCCAATAAAGGATATCATGGGCGCTAAACAGTTTCTTTTTCTTTTCGTCTGTGCCGTCGGGGCAACTATCGCCGGTCGGAACGCAATATTTATTTTTTTTGATTTTGCAGACCTTCACATCTTTTTCTTCTCCGTTTATCGTTCCGTCGAGAACGGGTTTCCCGGTTTTTTCGTCTTTGGCTTGAGGGAAGCTCTCAACGGCCATATTGGAAAACGCCTTGTCCATAAACTCCCGCCAGATTGGCGCGGCGACGAACACGCCGTCAGCTCCCTGCGCCATCGGAGCGTTGTTGTTGTTTCCCGCCCAGACGCCAGCCACGAGGTTCGGCGCGTATCCCACCGTCCAAGCGTCCCGCCATTCATTGGTGGTCCCGGTTTTCACGGCTACCGGCCGGCTGTCGAAGCGGAGAGGGCTGTTCGACCCGAAAACTGAAGAGCGCAGGCTGTTGTCGGAAAGAATGGAATCAATCTTGGCGCAAACATCCTGGTCGAGCACTTTTTCGCCGGCCGAATTTTTATACTCATCCAAAACGTTTCCTCGAGAATCAGTGATTTTGAGAATAGCTGTTTTGTCATGCCGAAACCCTCCCGTGGCGAAAGTTCCGAACGCGTTTACGTGGTCAACGAGTTTCACCTCGCCGCCGCCGAGAACCAGAGCCAGGCCGTAGCGGCTGGGATTTTGGAGGGTCGTGATTCCCATGGATTGAGCCGTATTGATCGAATTTTGCACGCCGGCAAGATAGAGGGTTTTCACGGCCGGAATATTCAAAGATCTCGCGAGCGCCTCTTTCATTTTCACCGGTCCGCTGAATTTGTTGGAATAGTTTTGGGGTGTGTAGGGCTGGTCCTTTGTTCCGAAATTTGTCTCAACGTCAAAGAGGACTGTGTTTGGAGTATAACCTTTTTTGAAAGCCGTCGCGTAGACATACGGCTTGAAACTTGATCCTGGCTGACGGTCGCGAATAGCCACATTCACGTTCCCGTCGATGGTTTTGTCAAAATAATCGCGAGAACCAACCATGGCGAGAATTTGTCCGGTCTTTGGATCGATGGCAACAAGGGCCGCGTTTGAGGCTCTGTATTTAGCGTTTGCCGCGGCTCCTTTTTTCACGGCCTCATCCGCGATTTGCTGCTTGTCCCAGTCAAGAGTGGTATAGACTTTCATGCCTCCTTCTTCAACTTGCTGCTCGCCGTATTTGTTCACCAGAAGATCCTTCACATACATCACGAAATGGGGCGCTTGGATATTTTCTTGAAAAGGCCTGACTTCCGAGATTATATCAACTCCTTTGGCCGCGTCGGCTTCTTCTTTGGTGATATAGCCGAGCTTTGTCATTTGATCCAAAACATATTCCTGCCGGCCCTTGAGATCATCCGTGTTTGTGCCGTAGGGGGAATAATAGGTCGGGGCCTTGGGAAGAGAAGCGAGAAGCGCAGCTTCGGCGAGAGTCAAATTTTTGGCGTCTTTTCCAAAAAAAGTTTGGGCGGCAGCCTGGACCCCGTAGGCGTTGGAGCCGTAGGGGATCTCGTTGAGATACATTTCAAGAATTTCGTCTTTCGTGAATCTTTGTTCAAGTTCGACGGCGAGGATCACCTCTTTTACTTTTCTGGTGAGGGTCTGCTCCGGAGTCAGCACCGTGTTTTTGATGAGCTGCTGGGTGATGGTCGAGCCTCCCTGGCTGACGTGGCGGCCAATAAGATCATAAACCGCGGCCCGGGCAATGGATTTGAAATAAATTCCGTGGTGCTGGTAGAAACTCTGGTCCTCGGCGGAAAGAGTGGCGGCCTTGATGACTTCGCCCATGTCTTTTATGGGAATCGTGGTGCGTTTTTCCTCGCCATGGATTTCATAGAGCAGGTGATCGCCCGTGCGGTCGTATATTTTGGTCGATTCAACCACCTGCCGCTTGTTGAGTTTTCCGGGGCTGGGGAGGTCTTTCGCGTAATAGGCAAAAACGCCGATAGCCAAAAGCAGCCCGGCGACAAAGCACCAAACAAAAAATTTGAAAATCCGCCGGAGCCATTTTCTCTTCTTTTTTGGCTTTTTCAAGGCGTTTTTCGTATTATCGACGAGATCGTTTTTCATGCTTGCTTGCCCCGTGCCACAAAAAATAGACATTGATTGGGGTATGGGGTTTATTACGAAGTTGGCAAGTTTATATTTTCCGCTATTTTTCCACTGATGTCAATATGATACACTATTTTTCCAAATTCTCTAAATCCCCATCATTTATACCAAGTTGTTCCAGCACCCACAGGTGCCGGGGATTCGTTGGGTCATATTTGCCTATCGAAAATTTTATTTCTGCGCCTGGCTTTTCTTTTAATAATCGCCACACACCTATATTCCCTTCCCTATAAACCATATCCCTCGAAAGGCAAGCGCCTGGAGTTTTGCAGGTCGTTCCTCGAAAAATTCTAACGCAATCAGCCCAAGCATCATTTTTTGCGGTTTCGAGCGCGCTAGGCTTTTCTTTTTTGGATCTTATAAAATAATAGTCCTTTAAAATTTCAAATACCCGGCGAAAATCTCTCTTTTTTCCATCGACTCCTCGAGCCAAGGAAATGGCAAAATGGTAGTCTAATCCGCGAAAGCTCTTTGCTCCCTTTATTTTTTGCTCCCGATAGGTGGCAATCCCCTCCTCGCCTTTCAGTGACCTATCAAGCCCCAAAGCAAGCAGTTTGAGCTTTGAGCGTTCTCCTTTTTCTCTTTGCAAGACATGCGTTCTAAGCTCATGCTCCATCAGCGCCAGTAAGTCTGAGTGCTTTAGTTTTCTTATTGAAGGTATGTTTACGACTCTCTTCTGCTGACTGACACTAAGATTGGCAATTTTGCCTTCTCTTTCAACAACCACTCTCCATCCAGCTATCTGAAGTTTTTGCAAATACTCCTCGAAAGCAGACTTTATTTTTTCGGCCGAATAAACTTTTTCATCCCCGAATGATTTTATCTCAGGCAGATTAAATTCCTCAGGTCTTATCGAATTTTCATTATTCATCAAAACCTCAAACAATTCTGCATTGAGTCGTTTTGCCGCAGAAGAAATCTCCCGATCAGGATCAAATATTTTCTGGTCGATGACTGCTTTAATTTGATAAATTGTGTGTTGATAAAATTCATTATCTGGTTTTCCATAAATAAAGGTTGAATATCTTGCGAATCTTCGGTCATCACCATTGCGTGCGGCTTTTAGCATACGCAATACAGCCAGCTGCTCGTTGACGCGAGTGCGGTAAGATTCTCTAACTGGCAGGTTCTTCTCCTGGGAAAGAATATCTCTTTTGAGAAGCAAGAGCCTTTGCTCCTTCTGATCAAAGCCGAAGTTTTCCAAGTCAGGTAAATCGAGGGACGGGTTTTCTATTTCTCCCGAGAGAAATTTATTTTTTTGCTCACTGCGGATTTCTTTCTTTCCGGATAAATATTCAAAATCCATAAAAGCCCCGACACTTTTGAATCTTTTATACCAAAGGTCATCGAAAGCGCCTGGAACATTTTCCGGTTTATTCCGATGATCTGAAACTTCAAGCTTGTTCATAATTTATTGGTGTAAAATTTTCTAATATTTTTTCGAAATGCTGACTTTCTAATGCCTTCAGTTCTTTTTCTCTTTGTTTGTTATAGCTAGTGGTTGCTTTTGAATCGTAATATCCCGGGTGACAAAGCAATTCGATTGTTTCACCTCGGGCACTTTTCAGATTTTTGAACAGTTTTTCTTTTCGATTTGGATGCCAGCTGATGAATTGATCAGGGGTTTTTATCCCCGCCGCCTGCATCATTTTTTGATCAATGGAAGAAGCGGAGCGAACAGGCAGTTTGTATTTTTTCGCTATTTTCAAGACTTTTGAAAAGTTTCCAGGAAGCAAGTGATAATATTTGTGTCCGTCGAGGTGAGAAGGGAATCGGCCAAATAATTTTCTAAATATTTTTATCTGATTTTCTATTTCCTTTGCTGGTGTCTCAAGAGAAAGCTCCAAATGAAGGCCGATGGAAATATTTTTGTGCTTTAACAGATCTTTCGGATTGATAAATTTTCTTTTTATCATCACTGTCGTACTTGTGACAATGCCTCTTTCGATCAATTCCAAAATTCCTCTGTTGAATTGTTTTGACAAGCCGTAATCGTCCGCGTTAATTATTATTTTTCGAAGCAATGTCATTTTTTTTCTCTATAAGATTGATTATATTTTTGGCAACATTTATTTCGGGAAAGGCCTTTTCAAAGCCGCTAAACTGGGCAAAGGGGTTGATTTCTATAATATATAATTTGTTTTTATGGCGGAGTATATCCACTCCGACATAATCCAACTTCATTTTTTGAGCTACACGCAGAGCAAGATCGACCATCTCCTTATTTTTTTCCGCTCTCGAGACTGTTCCTCCCAAGGAAAAGTTTGTTCTCCATTCGCCTTTTTTAGGGCTTCTTTTCATGACGCCGGCAACCTTATTTCCTATCACTAAAACCCGATAATCTTCGCTAATTTCCAAATATTTCTGGAATAGAAAAAACTCTCCGTCGTGATGCCTGTCTCTCAAGAAAGAATAGAGTTCCTTTTTTTTGTTTATCTTATATACCTGGGCGCCGAGGCTGCCGTCGGCTATCTTGGCAACTGTTGGGTATTCAACTTTCAACTTTCCGATATTTTTTTTGTTGAAAAAATAGCAGGAGGGTATTCCGGGGAGATCGTTTTCAGCTAAAAAAAACTGCTGGGAAAGCTTATCAAGCTTTTGATAGCCGGACAAAAAATTTTTATTCAATAAAAAAAAGCCGTGCTTGTTCGAAAACTCAACGAGAAGATCCAAAAGCGTGTTTCGCCGGAGAGTCACTTTTTTCTCTTTTGGTCTGATTATGCATTTGCAATTTCGGGGAATGATGGCGTCAAACTGGGCAAAAGATTTGCCGCCATCTCCAAAATAAATATCTTTTTTGTTAATTTTCAGAACAATATCATCCCACGTAGTTAAATACATGGAGTGTCCAGCTTTTCCCCCCTCGTCGTATATTCGCTTTGGAGCGTAATCTTTTTTTCCTAAAGCAATAATGCAGATTTTCATTTGGAATGTTTGATTTATTTAATCAAATAGAGCCTTTATCATTTCCTCTCCGATATCCCGCACTTTTCCTTTTGTCGGCTTGAGGTGGAAAACAAATTCGGGAGCCCCGTTGATTTCCAATAAATACCCGGGAGACGCGGGTGATGTTATCGGCCGGGAAATATCCGAGGCAATGAGATCGACGCTTACGACATTTAAATCCAAATATTTAGAAAGTTTTATCAGAAGATTTTTGTTCTCTCTGGAAATTTCGTCTGTCCGGTCAATCCATTCTCCGCCATCTGCTCCGCTAAAGCTGATAATAAATTTCTTGTTCTTTTTTGGGACACTATTAAGCTTCAAGCCTTGGAATAGCAATATATCCTTTGTCTTATTTGTTATTACAGAAGTATTGCCGGTATCTTTCTCGTATTTTTTGATCAAGTTCTTGGCTGTATTTTTTCCATCACCAATCAAGCAGATACTTTCCGTTTCCAAAATACCTGCTACTTTATTACTCACCAATGTTATGCGGTAATATTTTCCAAAAACCTGTTTCTCGACAAGAATATTCTTATCATACTTCAGGGCATGTTTGAAAAATTTTTTTACCGCTTCCGGCGACCTGATATCCAAAAAGACACCCTTGCCCCCCTCGTGGCTTCTTGGCTTGACGACAACGGGATATCCTATCCTTGCCGCCGCTCCGGCTGCCTCTTCAGCGGTTGTAACCGAAATGCCTTTTGGGAAAGGTATGCCGACCTCTTTGAGTATCTCTTTGGTCAAAAATTTATCCTTGACAAGCCACAGAGAGACTGGGTTTGATACAGAAAGACGAGGCCCACGAAACCAAACGGTTTTAGTACCCTTTTTCAGAATAAAAATTCGCTCATTTTTGAGCAGCTTATAAACTCTTACCTTTCGCTTAAAAGCGGCGTTCAAAATTGACTGGCTTCCCGGATGATATTGCTTGATTTCTCTTTGTTTTAATTCTCTCATATGTCTATTTCACTTCAATTAAAAATTTCTTGAGATCTCGTTTTCCAATTATCAAGGGGTATTTTAAGTTTTTTCGGTCTACAATATTTATTTTTGAAATCACTTTTTCGTTATCCATTTCAAATTCGAGCCTTACTACCGGACGGATGGACGAACCACTAGCCGCAAAAACAACAGCAACGTCCTCGATATCTGGCATTTTCTCTTTATATTTTTCTAGAATATCTTTTTTTATCGAACTCTCATTTTCGGGAACTAATTGATATTGGGAGAAGTCAATTGAGAAAAATTTAGCAATTATTTCTTCATAGCCTAGCTGCTTTGCAACCTCAATGTCAATTGATGTTGAATAAGCCCCTGTGTCGATTTTTGCTTCAACCTCGATTTCTTTTTCATTTTTTCCGATCAGTTTTATCTTTTCCACCGTGCCGATTATTTTCTTTCCCGAAATTCCCTCAATTTCATCCTCAATTTCTCCGCCGAAAAGATTCATTCCGACTGACACGCCCTTTTCGGCGGTCTTGATTTTGAGATCCTCGACACGGCGCAGACGCCCGAGGAGCCCGTCAGTGTTCGCGATTTGGATGGAAAGCCCCGGGCGGGCATTGAGCTCCAAAAAGACCGGACCGCGGTCGCGGTCGATGGAAACGTCGGCTCCCAAAAAACCCAGGCCGGAAATTTCCTGGGCCCGAACGGCCATTCGGAGCATGTCCTTCCAATAGGGGATTTTGATACCGGAAAGCAGAAGGCGGGTTCCGGGAATATAGTCAATCATCTTTCCTTTCCCGAGGACAGAAGTGGTGGTCACCCCCGTGGCCATATCAATTCCCACGCCGATCGCTCCCTGCTGGAGGTTGGCTTTCCCGTCCGATTCGCGCGTCGGGAGGCGCAGCATGGCCATCACGGGCACTTTGTTGTATACGATTATCCGGATATCCGGGATGCCTTTATAAGCATAGGGCTTGAAAAGCTTCAAAAGTTTGAGCCGCTCCTCAAAAAAAGCGATGTCCGGAACGCCGGCCAGAGAAAAACTTCCGTCAAGAATGTTTCTTATGTGTGTTTTTATGTCCTCTATCAGAACGAGAGATCCATCCGCTTTGATCCAGGTGTTCTCCATGTTTTTTTTCTTTCCGTAAACAACCAAAATACCTTCTCCGCCGAATCCGCGGTTTGGCTTCAGAACAAAACTTTCCGGAAGAAGACTCCAATCGAAATTTTCGAGTTCCTCGAAATTTTTTATTTTCGCGATAAGTTTCGGGACGGGGAGCTCGGCTTTCGCGAGAAATTTTTTGCTCAAGAGTTTGTCGTCGGCCAGTTTTTTGGCGCGACGAAGATTGTTCGGGCGGATAAACCGAAGATTGCGGGCATTCATGCCCAAAATATTTCGTCGAGCTTTCGAAAAAGAAGTCATCTTGGTTTTATAATTTGGCGAAATCTGAAATATTCAGAAAGGCGAAGTCCAGTCCATTTTCCCAAAAAGATATTTATCGGAATCGTGAGAAGGCTAATCCACGGATAGTTCAAAATCATCTTGATAAGCAGCGGCCAGCTGGCGATATAATATCCGATGATGGAAATGAAGAGGGTTTCCAGCGAAAGAATAACAGCGGCGCGGTTTCCCTTTTCAATTTGGACGGCTATGAATTTTTCGACCAAAGTTATCATAATGAGAATCGGAAAAATGGAAACGCCCGCGAGGCCGGTCCGGTTCCAGGTTCCCCCGACAAAAAGGAGAAGCAGGATTGAAAATCCAACGACGGTGATCATTATGGCTACGCGGGGAAGATAAAGAAGCCTTGCTTTTTTGAGAAGATAGCGGGTGATTGTTCCCACGACTATGACGGTCACAAAAATCGTGATGCCGTATTTGAGTTGGCTGGTGGCGAGCAGAGCGAAGGTGATGATGGCTGGCGTATAGATGCCAAAAGCTTTGATCCCGATGACTTGACGAAAAAAAGCGATCATGGTCACGATAATCGGGAGGATCAAAACCAAGACCAGGGTGTCGAGCGGCACCCCGTTGGCAGCCGCAAGGGTGATGAACGGGTTTACGTTATCCATAGGGTTTTTCGCTTAAATTTAGGCAAAACGCTGATTAAAAAATACCGCTTTTTGGCGGTGTTGTCAATAAAAAACTCGCGAATTTGAGCAAATGCGAAGCGAATACGAGCGAATAATATTGTGTCTTGTTATTGAGTCCGCTCTGATTCGCGATTAATTCGCTCTCTCATTCGCGAGTTGAGGTGGCATATCGCAATTGCTACCGCGTCTGCCGCGTCATCCGGTTTCGGAACGCATCGAAGCTTCAAAATATTTTTCACCATTTCCTGGATCTGTTTTTTTTCGGCGCGGCCGTATCCGGTGAGGGCTTGTTTTACTTGAAGCGGGGTGTAGTTTTGAATTGGAATTTTATTTTTTTTTATTTCATACAAAATTACTCCGCGGGCCTGGGCGACGGTGATAGCGGTTTTGAGATTCTTGAAAAAGAAAAGATCTTCGATAGCCGCCTCTTCGGGTTTGTATTTTTTGATGAGCGAGGAAATGTCTTTTCCAATCTCAACCAGTCGTTCCGCGTCGGAATTCAATTTGCTTGTGTTGACGCACCCGCAAGCAATGAGCCGCGGATTTTTGTTTATTTCCTCAACGACGGCCCAGCCAGTCGTCGCCGTGCCGGGGTCAATACCTAAAACTCGCGAATGCATGAGCTAATTAATCGCGAATCAGAGCGAACTTGCTAAGATGCGAATTGTATATTCGCTCTAATTAGCTTTAGGTTTGCTCTCTATTCGCGAGTTGTTACAAGTTATCGTAAATTTCTTGAACGTCATCCAATTCATCCAGTTTTTCCAGAAGTTTTTCATAATCGATTTTTGTTTCCGGGTCGATTTGAATCGGGGAGAGGGGCATGAACATAAGCCCGGCGTTGTCAATTTGGATGCCTTTTTTCTCAAGATTTTCCTTGATCTCTTTCAGATCACGCGGGTCGGTGAAAATTTGCAAGACCTCGCCTTGGAAAACGGTGTCCGCCGCTCCGGCGTCTATCGCCTGGAGTTCGATATCGTTGGCGTTTTCCTTGTTGGTTGTCGTGTATATCACGCCTATATTTTTGAATAGATATTGCAAGCTTCCGGCCGACGCCATTTTTCCGCCGGATTTTTCAATTATATTCCGAACTTCGCCGAGAGTCCGATTTTTGTTGTCGGTCGCGGTTTTCACGAGCATCGCGATGTTTCCCGGCGCCATAGCTTCGTAGACGACTTCCTCGATCGCGGCCGCGTCTTTCAGCTCGCCGGTTCCGCGCTTCACTGCCCGGTCGATATTTTCTTTTGGCATGTTCACCGCGCGCGCCTGGTCAATGGCGAGACGCAAGCGAAAATTCATATCAGGGTTTCCTCCGCCCTCTTTCGCCGCGAGCGTCACCAGCCGCGCGACTTTGGTAAAAACGCCGGCGCGTTTGGCGTCTTGAGCCGCTTTTTTGTGTTTTATCCCCGCGAAATGTGAGTGTCCGGACATAATTGCATTTATTACCTTGATTAGCGTAATATAATACTAGCCTCTTAAGACACATATTTCAAGGAAAATGGGAGCTATTATTTCCGGAAAAGTTATTAAAGGCAAAGGAAAGGGGAAAATATTGGGTTTTCCGACGGTTAATATTGTGTTAAAGAAAAAAATTGAAAGCGGAGTTTATAAGGGAAAAGTTAAAATAACAACTCGCGAATGCGGAGCGAATGGAAAGCGAATCGGAGCGAATGAGTGGTTGGCGGGGATTTTTATTAGTCCGGATGGGAAATCGCTTGAAGCGCATGTGGTTGGGTTTTCGGGAAATTTATACGGGGAAGAGATAGAGATAGAGATTGGAGAAAAAATTAGGGAAGCCATGAAGTTCGAAGATGATGAGGAATTAATAGAACAGATAAAAAAAGATATTAAAAGAATAACTCGCGAATATGGAGCTAATGAAAAGCGGATTGGAGCGAACAAAGGTTTGGTTTATCCGGAGTTAAGTTATAAGTTAGTCGGTTTGGCTATGGAAGTGCACAATGAACTTGGAAATATTTATCAGGAAAAGCATTATCAGAAATTGTTTGAGGAAAGACTAAAAAAGATCAAAATGCCTTATGAGAAAGAAAGACAAATGGTGATAAAAACCAAAGATAATTCTGAAATAGGAGAATTTTTTGCAGATTTTGTTATAGATAATAAAATTTTGCTGGAGTTCAAACGGGTGAATTTTGTACATTACAATGATGTTAAACAAGTGCTAAGATATCTAGACGCGACAGGTTTAAAGCTCGGCATAATAATAAATTTCAAGTTGAATAAACTGCAGTATAAACGAATCGTGAATCCAAGAGTTCGCTCATATTAGCTATAATTTGCTCAAATTCGCGAGTTGATTATGTTCACAGGAATAATCAAAAAAGTTTCGAGAGTTGAAAACGTTTTCCAAAAAAATGGAAGTTTTTTTGTTGAGATAAAAATTCCGAAGGGATGGAAAATTAAACTCGGAGAAAGTATTTCGGTGAATGGGGTTTGCTCGACGGCTAAAAAAGTTAGTAAAAATAATTTTACGGTTGAATATATGCCCGAAACGGTCAAAAAAACGACCGTTGGAAATTTTGCGAAAGGCAGGGAAGTAAATCTCGAGCGGAGTTTGCGCCTCGGAGATCCCATTGACGGGCACATTGTGCAGGGGCACGTGGATACGACCGGAAAAATAATCGGAGTCGATAAAGTAAAAAGTTCTAAAGTTTTGAAAGTAGAAGTTCCGAAAGAGTTTATGAAATTTCTGGCGCCGAAGGGGTCGGTTTCTATCGATGGGACAAGTCTCACCATAGTTGACGCGAAAAAAGATTGGTTTTCTGTATCGCTTGTGAGCTATACGCTCGAAAATACAAACCTTGGAAAAATAAAAGTGGGAGAAAAAGTGAACATTGAAGTTGACGCGCTGGCGAAATATATTTTTAACATATTAAAATCGAACGGTTATGTTAAACGCTAAAAAAGGTAAAGTAAAAAAAATAGACGGGTCGAAACTGAAGATTGGAATCGTGGTTTCACAGTTCAATGACAACATCACCGGTCCGATGCTTGAAGGCGCGCTCGAAACACTCAAAGAAAACCAAGTCAAAGAAGAAAATATTGAAATAGTCTGGGTACCGGGTTCATTTGAGATTCCACTGGCTTGTCAAAAATTGGCCGAGACGAAAAAATACGACGCGCTGGTCGCCATTGGCTGCGTGATCAAAGGAGAAACTGATCATTACTATTACATCTGCAATGAAGTTTCGCGGGGAGTGATGGATGTGATGCTGGAATATAATCTTCCGATCGGATTCGGGGTGCTCACCTGCAATAACTTGAAACAGGCCCAGGTCCGCTCCCGCGGGCGTGAAAACAAAGGCCGCGAAGCGGCTGTTGCGGCGCTCGCGATGGCCGACGTAAAGTAAATTTATGGCCAAATGGGAAAAAATCGCCAGTGACTATCACTGCAATTTCTGGAAAAACTATTGTTTTGTGAAAGGAGCGGCTCTTCAGCCGGAATTGATTGATATTCAGCAGGTGCATCTGGGCATTCGGGCTTGGCCCAAAACAATTGATTATTTGTATCTTCCGGAAACGTGGAAAAGGGGCCACAGAAAACTTGCCCAATTGGCTAGCCGGGATGTTTCGCTGGTTGAAAAAATCCTGAAGAAAACAAAATTAAACGGAGAGAGAATGAACGCTTTCACGGAAAGTTTTGTTCGCGAAAATCTCACAAAATATTCCAACAAAAAAATCGTCGAGTCTCTCAAAAAACATGCCAATTTCAATTCGTTGGAATACGCCTGGGGAATTTTGATTCCCATTCTGGATTTTCAGGACGTTCACTATATTGAAGACAATCTCAAAGCGATTCTTGGGAGAAAATTGAGCAAGGCCCAGGCCGAGCGCGCGTTTTTCATCTTTACTCAGCCGCTTCATGACTCATTTGCTCTTGAGCAGGAAAAGTCAATTTTGAAAATATTTCAAAAAATACCGAAAAAACTTTTGGAAAAAGACGCAAAAGATATCTTGGAGAAACTCGAGGCAAGATACCCGGCCATATCGCGAGAATTAAGGAATCATGTGAAAAAGTATGCCTGGGTTTTTTATGTTTACTCCGGACCGGCGGCGACGGAAAAAGATTTTGTCGAAACGCTGAAATTTTACGCCAAAAAGAAAACCAATGCCGTAAAAAAATTGAGAAAAATGGAAAATGGCAGGAACAAACTGCTGGAGGAGCGCGAATATTTTTTTCAGAAAATGAAATTGGGAAAAAAAGAAAGAAAAACCGTGGAGCTTGCTGCCGAAGTTGTATATCTCAAGCCGCGTCGGAAAGACTATCAGACAAAATCATATTATCATCTCGAATTTTTGCAGCGGGAAATTGGAAGGAGGCTTCATTTGTCGCTCAGCCAAGTGAGAAGCTGCGCCTTCCAAGAGATAAAGTCTTCTCTTCGTGGGAGAAAAATTGACGTTCATGAGATAAACAAGAGGACGGAATATCACATTGTTGTTCCTTCTGGGAAAGAAATCAAAATATATTCAGGGAAAAAGGCAAAAGAATTTGAGAAAAATATCAGAGAAGAGAGGGTGGAGATAGGTATAAAGAAAGAAATAGAGGGTCAGTCAGCTTTCCCCGGAACGGCGAGAGGATTGGTGAAAAGAGTGGATATACCTGGAGATATGAAAAAAATGAAAGAAGGCGATATTCTGGTTTCCACCGCCACAACCCCGAGCATTATTCCGGCGATTAGGAAAGCAGCGGCCATTGTGACGGACGAAGGCGGGCTCACCTGCCATGCGGCGATTGTGAGCCGGGAATTTGAGATTCCGTGTGTAATCGGGACGAAATTCGCTACCAAAATCTTGAAAGACGGGGATTTAGCGGCAGTGGATGCTACCACTGGAAAAGTCAAAATTATAAAAAAAGCTAAAAAATAATTTTTCTATATGAAAACAGATTTGTGGGTCAACAATTTTTCGGTCCATCGCTCCGGTTATCACCTCGCCGCGCCGGTTCTCTATGGCATAATCAATTCCCAGAAAATATTGTTTGGGAAAAAGAAACCGCCGGTTCTTAGAAATTACTTCATGATTTTCGAGGGCCCGAATATGATTCAAGCGATTCACAAGAAAGAAGAATTACGGGAACTGATAGAAAATACAATAAAAGAAATATTCAAAAATCCAAAAAAACTCAACAAAATTCACAAAGAAACCTACAAACTCAATGACCAATATCTTTCTTTTGCCAGGTACTGTGCCAAAATAAATTTGCGGGAATTGTCCGATGCGGAACTCGGTAAAATATATTTGAAACTGATTGATTGGCAAGAAAGAGCGCACCAGCATGCCATGGCGACGACCTGGTATCTCGATAGCGATGGCGAAGATTTTTCCAAGTTGCTTATCGAAAAAACGAAAGAGTTCTGCCACTCTTCCGGGGCGAAAATAAATTTTGCCGATGCTTTCAGTGTTTTGACGACTTCAACAAGAGATACTTTAGGGGCGAAAGAAGAGATGGAATCTCTGGAGGTGATGCGCTTAATTTTGAAAGACAAGCAAGCCAAAAAAATCTTCCAAAATTTGAGAAACTTTCAAATTGTTCCCGTCGGTCTTTCGGAAAATCTTGCCAGAGCCATTCAAAAACATTTTGAAAAATGGCGTTGGCTGGCTTTCAATTATATGGGACCGGCTTACGAGATAGATTTCTTTCTCAAGATGTGGTCAGATTTGGTAAAACAAAAATTTGATGTCAAAAAAGAGATCCAAAAGAAAAAAAATTGGGCGGGGAAAATAATGGATCAGAAGAAAACAATTATCCGAGAGCTGAAAATAGACAAAAAATGGCGAACCATATACAACATCGCGGCTGACGTCGTGAATCTCAAGGGATACCGCAAAGAGTGCTGCTTTCACGGATTTTTTGTCATGGATGCGATGCTACGGGAAATGGCCAAGCGGCTCAATCTGGCCCGCAGTCAAATGTATCTGCTCACTTTTCAAGAAATTGGCGACATCTTTTTGAAAGAAAAAAAAGTTGATGCCAATCAGATCAACAAAAGAAACGGTTTCACTATTCTGGATTTCAAAAAAGGAAAAATCCGCGTGTTTACGGGAAACCAAGCCAAAAAATATTTTTCGAAAATCAATCTTGAAAAAGAAATAATCGACAAGAACGTCAGTGAGCTTCAGGGAACGTGCGCCTGCAGCGGCCAAGCCAAAGGGATTGTTAAAATGATAAACTTTGTCGAAGATATGCCCAAGATGAAAAAGGGGGACGTCATGGTCGCCCACACCACGTTTCCCAATCTTGTTCCGGCCATGAAATTGGCCTCGGCCATCATCACGGAAGACGGCGGAATGACGTGCCACGCGGCGATTGTGGCGCGGGAGCTTGAAACGCCGTGCATCACCGGAATTAAAACCGCGACCAAGGTTCTGAAAGACGGTGATTTGGTCGAAATCAATGCGGATGAGGGATTGGTGAAAATAGTCAAGAGAAAATAGAATGAAGAAGAAAACCTGGACAAAAATGTGGTCGGACCGGCCGTATTCCTTGCATCTCATGAGCATGGTGAACGAAGCCACGATTTTTGGTTTCAAAAAAATTTTCTGGCAGAGCAAAATCACCGGGGGCTTTAACTATTGGGAGGATGGCGCAAGCAGCTATTTTTATGAAACCCACGAACTACGGGAAACAGCCCGGCTGCTCGCGGAAAAATCTTTGAAGTTTCCCAATTTCCTGCTGGATTTTTTGGAAGATGTTTATCAGAGAGCTAGGCGTCTTCGGAGGACGACGGAAAAATACAAAAAAATAAATCTGGCAACCTGCCCATCCGAAAAGCTCGTGAAGTTTATTGAGAAATATTCCCGAGAGTTTCTTGATTTTTATGCTCGCGCTACAGTCGCCCCGATTCTTGGATATCAGGATGAAAATCCAATCTACAAAAAAATGGATGAATTGATCCGATCAAAAACAAAAGATCATCCCGAAAAATATTCAGGCTATTACACATGCCTTACAAATCCGCCGAAGAAGCTCAAAAACAATTTTATGGAAATTGAGACTTTGAAATTGGCTAAAAAGGCAAAAAAAGCGGGCGTGAGGTCGAGAAGCCAGTTGATTAAAAATTTCAAAGACGAGCTTCAAGCCATTGCGGATAAATATAAATTTATGTCTTTTGATTTTTGCGATTCGGCGTCCTGGAATCTCGAGTATTTCGCGAATTTAGCGCTGGAAAAAATGAAAGCGAATATCAATTCCGAATTGAAAAAACTGCTGAATCTTGAAAAAATATCCGCCAAAAATTTCAAAAAAGCGGCAGGGGAGCTGAAACTTTCAAAAAAAGAAAAAGACATTTGTAACCTCGTGAAATATTTGGGCTATCAAAAATGGGCGCGGGAACATGAATTTCAAGAAGCGCAATATAACCTGAAGCCCGTTCAGGACGAACTGGGGAAAAGAGCGGGACTTTCAACGCTTGAAGCAAAATATTGTTTGGCGGATGAATATGGGAAATTGCTCAAGAGTTCGGAAGGATATAAGAAATTGACTCAGGCCAGAATAAAAAAATCCCTGTGCCTTGTAAAAATTGGAAAAAAAACAAAGGTTTTTCTCGGCCAAGACGCGCGAAATATATTTTCGAGGATGAAAAAAGAAGAACCAACGAAAATTGACAAAAAATCAGAATTCAAAGGCATGCCGGCTTTTCCCGGAAAAGTTTTGGGAAAAGTGAAAATAATTATCACCGTGAAAGACGCGGGGAAAATGAAAAAAGGAAACATTCTGGTTTCTCAAGCGACCGGTCCGGATCTTCTCCCGGCCATGAAAAAGGCCGCGGCGATTGTGACGAATGAAGGCGGCATCACGGCTCACGCCGCGATAGTCTCTCGCGAGCTCAAAATTCCTTGTGTAGTCGGCACCAAAATCGCAACGAAAGTTTTGCAGGATGGAGATCTCGTCGAAGTGGATGCGAATAAGGGAATTGTTAGAAAAATATGAAGAAAAAATTGTATAAAATCCTGGTCAAAGAATCAAATATCAATTTTCACAATTGGTATTCAACAGCCGAAGGATTTCATCATCCCGTATTCAAAAAATTTGTCGGTGCAGTCATTTCAAATTGGCTCATCAAAATAGAAAAAGATCGAGGAGAATGGGGCATAGTAGAAAAGGAGTGGGAGAATGTCGGCGCAATTTTCGCAAAAAGATTGGCAGCGGGGAAAATTGATATTTTTGACATCGAACAAAAACACTATCAAATAGGGGAGAAAATCTGGAGGCTAACTGATTTTGTTTATCAAAACAAGCTTGAGAGCGTACCCCTATCTCGTTTGCTGACGACTCTCAGACAAATGTGGAAATATTATTGGTATTTAAATGGTATTGGTTATATTGCAGTAATCAGCGATTTGGGCCACGGCTATCTGATGGGCCAACTGTCCAAAATTCTTTTGCAAAAAAAAGTTTCTTCTAATAAAATCCAAGCTTATCAAAGCCTGTTGTCCAGCCCCAATAAAAGAACTTTGTTTTGGCAAGAAAACCTGGAACTTCTGCAATTGTGCGATAAACACAAATTAGCGACAAAACTATCAGGCAGCCAAGATTTTGATAAGCATGTAGAGAAATGGTTTTGGCTCAATTATGGCTATCAGGGACCGGCTTGGAACGGGGATGATTTTTTGATGAGAGTAAAGGAGATTTTCAGAAACAAAAACATTAAAAAGGCATTGGCCGAACATCAAAAAAATTTCCAAACACTAGTTTTGAAACAAAGGGCGCTAAGCAAAAAGCTCAAGATCACACGAAAGGAGAATTACTATTTTGAAACAGCCAGGCTATTCACACATTTGAAAGGATACCGGATAGAAGTCAGGCACCGCTACAGCTGGGCTTTGGATCAAATATTTTCAGAACTTGGCAGACGTCTCAATTTGCCGCTAACCTTTTTCAGATATGCCACGAGGGAAGAGATTATCAGTGCTGCAACAAAAAAAAGTTTTCCAAGCGAGACGGTTTCAAAACGCAAACAAAAAATGCTTTATGTTTTTAAAAACTTAAAAGGCTCATTTATAAAAATCGACTCGGTGGATAAAAATTTTCAATCTTTACTGGAAGATGAAAAAATTGAAGCTTCCGAAGCTATTTCGGGGCAAACAGCGTATTCTGGCAGAGCGATAGGCAAGGTTAAAATTTTAGAACACGAAAAAGATGTGGCCAAGATTCGAAAGGGCGACATTTTGGTTACTTTTGCAACTACTCCGGATTTTTTGCCAGCAATGATAAAAGCATCCGGCTTCGTCACCGATCAGGGTGGAATAACATCGCATGCAGCAATCACTGCCCGTGAGCTCAAAAAACCCTGCATCATCGGCACCAAAATCGCAACGAAGGTTTTGAAAGACGGAGATCTCGTGGAAGTGGACGCGGACAAGGGGGTTGTGAAAATAATCAAGAAAAGAAGAAAATGAATAAATGGATAAAAACTTGGGATGGAAAATGGGGGGTGCTATCATCCTCATACCCTGGATATCTTTATACAAAAGGGATAAGAAAATACCTGGGCGCCTCTTTTGACAATTATCTTGTGATAGGCGCTAAAGGCTTAGGCGCCGGCTTCGTGCCACAAAAGGAAATAATCAGTTTTGGAAATAAGCTAGCGGGTAAAATAAAAACAAAAAGAAAAATAGCTTTGCTTTGGATAAAAAATCTCAGAAAACAAACCGATTATATAAATAAACTTCTAAAGAAAATATATAAAGAAGAAAAACTAACAGAGAAGCACTACTATACAGTGCTGGAAGCAATGAAAAAATATGTTGCTTGGCACGCGGCGATAAAGTTTTCCGGTGATCATTTGTTGGGAGATGAACACAAAAAAATTCTTTCCGAATTTAGCAGAGCCAGGGTTTATTCAGAAAATATTTATGTTGAAGTCGAGAATTTTTTTCAGAAGCATTTATTTGTGATTTCCCGAAAGATCTCCTGTCCAATTTTTCTAATAAACCAATTGACTGAAGTTGAAATAGATCGTTATCACAAGAAAAATATAATTCCCGAGAGAAAAGTACTCAAAGAAAGATTCAGAAAAATAGCAATAATATTTAAACGAGGAAAATATAAGATACTGTCAGGTAGGAAAGCCGGACTTTACGAAAAGAGAATTATCGGAAATAATATTACGAAAATTCTGAAAGGGCAACCAGCCTTTCGCGGAACAGTTAGGGGCCGAATTAGAATTGTTTTGGATCCCGCGCTTCAGGCGATCAAAAAAGGTGAAATACTGGTTGCCGGAATGACAAGGCCGGCCTTCTTGCCTCTCATAAGAAATTCGTCGGCATTTGTCACGGATGCTGGCGGGACGCTCTCTCATGCAGCTATAACAGCAAGAGAATTGAAAAAGCCTTGCATAGTCGGAACCAAAATCGCGACCAAAGTTTTGAAAGACGGCGATCTCGTGGAAGTGGACGCGGATAAGGGGGTTGTGAGGATAATACAGAAAACAATACTATGAAAAAGAATTTTTTTGAACTTATATTTACGCGTGATCGTCAGATTATTACGCAGTATGCATGGCAAGACGCGAATCGTGACGGTATGGAGAAACTTCTAAAAATTAAATTGCCCTCTCGTGTCGGCATGGTCGTTTATGTCAACAATGGTGCGATAGAATGTTGGGATAGCATAGATGGGGTGAAATTTACGGAAAGGAAAGTTTTAGAGGCAAATAAAAAAAATCCTGAATATTTATTAAACTTGATTCGAAGATTTGATATAAAAAATGAAAAATATTTTTTGCCGACCTGCAGGAAGGAAACTAGCAGTATCATAAAAATAAAAGAGTTTATAAAAAAATTTGATGAATATTCTGCATTGTTTGCGTATATTTGGATTTCGATGCTTAACCCTAGAACACCTGCCGCACTTTTAAAAAAAATTAATGAATGGAGAGATAAAGATGATTTTTTCGGTTTGGGATCGCAATTTCTAGACAAAAGTCTGGAAAATATCTACCCGGAATTGAAAGGGCTTACAAGCTACATCATGAAGGAAGAGGTTGAAAATCCCCCCTCAATAGACATCCTTAAAAAGAGGCAAAGAAATTTTTTACGAGTTTCTCGAAAGAGTCCGGAAATAATTTCAATGGAAAAGTTTGCGAAAAAGCGTAAGGATATGATTTTCTTGTTTCCTGAGATTGTGGCTAGGAAGAAAATTTTAGGGCAAACTGGATGCAAGGGGAACATCAGAGGAACAGTAAAGGTGCTGAGGACAAAGGCAGAGATAGGAAAAGTAAATAGGGGTGATATTATAGTTTCGCCGATGTCCGTCCCGGAATTTATACCTGCGATGAAAAAAGCGGCTGCCATTATTACTGACGAAGGCGGGTTTTTATGCCATGCGGCAGTTGTTTCCCGAGAATTGAAAAAGCCCTGCGTCATCGGCACGAAGATTGCGACGAAAGTCCTGAAAGACGGGGATCTCGTGGAAGTGGATGCGGATAAAGGGATTGTGAGGATAATAAAATGAAGAACAATAAAAAGCGAAAAAAGATAATCTTTGAAAAAAACTATACCCGGGACTGTTCTTTGGTTATCCAAGGTCTTTGGCTCCAGGTTTCTAAGGATGCAGTAAAGGAAATTCTCGGAGAAAAATTTTCCAGTGAAGTTTACGGTTTCGATTACCTGAATAAGGGAGTCACTGAAATTTGGGAAAATAAAAAATTGGTGAAAAAAATAAAAGCGGCGTTGGTAAAACAATCTTTTCAACCCGATTCAAAAATATATAAATCTTTGGTTGAAGCTCAGGACAGGCTTGAGTATTTCAGGAAAGTGTGGCAAAAAAAGTATTTGTCGACTTGGAATGAATTAAACGGTTTCATGGATGAAATTGAAAGAGAAATGAGAAAGAATTTGCTCTATACGTATTTGGGTGTTCAAGAAACAGCCGAAAAAAGAACATATCAATTGGCGAAAAAAATGCGGTCAGAGGATCATTTTTTCGCTTATAACGACAGATTGGTTAGGGATACTTTAAATAAACTATATCCCTCTTCGAGAAGTTTCGAAGTTGCATTGACAGTCGACGAAATAAAAAGTGGCAATCTTCCGAGGAGAGAAATGTTGAAAAAACGCTTCGATTCTTTTTTTCTGGATTCGGAAAATCATAAGATGTTGTGGAGCTCGAAAACATTCAGGGGAAAATATCCACATTATGTTTTGGCAGGGAAGGACGATATAAATTTCGGTGGAGTTTTGAAGGGAATCGCAGCAAGCAAAGGAAGCGCTATCGGACCCACGAGAATTGTAAGGTTAAATCGCGAGGTAAATAAAATAAAAAAAGGGGACATGGTTGTGGCTTCAATGACCACGCCGGTATTAGTGCCGGGTTTAAAAAAGTCAGTGGGGATAGTCACAGACGAGGGTGGAATTCTGTGCCATGCTGGTGTAATTGCCCGGGAATTGGGCATACCTTGCGTCATCGGCACGAAGATTGCGACGAAAGTTTTGAAAGACGGGGATCTCGTGGAAGTGGATGCGGATAAGGGATTGATAAATATTTTAAAAAAATATGGGAGAAATTGAACAATTTGGCATGATTCGGCATGGTGCCAAACAAAAAGGAGGGGAAATAAGAAAGCCACTCGAGGAATCAGGGCTATCAAAAGAGCAGCAACGAAAATGGAGCGAAGCGGTTGAGGCTTTAAAGTTAGTAGACCCGGAGCTTTCCCATGAAACAGTTCCAGGAATTGAGAAATTGGCGCGGCATATATATGACGGGCTTCCAAAACATGCCCTTGTGATTTTTGTTTCAACAGACACGCCCAGGACGAAACTGACGGCTGACTTGCTTTCAATGGAGATACTAGAAATAGAGAATAGTGGGGGCAATAAAAAAGATGTGGCAGTAGCCTTTATTTGGGAACCGGAAGAAATAAAAAAGCAGCCGAACAGCCTTTCTAATATTCCGATATGGCCTCCTGAAATTATGAAAACAATGAGAGAGATAATCATGCAAGACGCAAGGGATGATGAGGTAATGGAAGCATATCTCAAGAGTGACGGAAATTTTGAGATTCCCAATGAAAACGGCATCATGTTCAGGGCGATAAACAACGATCTTTCCAATGAGGAATCTAGCCTCAAAAGAAGGGCTGAAGAGCTCATGATTCAGTATGAAAAATTGAAGAATACTTTTGTGAACGAAAAAAGGCCAATATTTTTTTATGGACTTGGGCATCATTCAAGCCTGGTTGCTCTTGATATCGCGTTTAATGGAAGAGAGGAATATATATCAGTGGATGAAATACCTAATCCCCTGGATCTATGGCACGCAAAAAAACAATAAAGATCTCAATTCCGAAAGACGTTCACATTGCTTGGGAAAGGGATTTCTCCTTTTTGGGTTGCTATATGATCGCCGAGCAGCACCTCAAAGAATTAAAACGCTACATAGATGTTGGTTACACGATGTGTGCGTTCTATCACAAAAACGGACATGTCATATTTTACAGAAGCGAATCGGATGAGAAAAATTTCGATAGCCGAATTGCAGGCAGATGTCTGGAAGAAGAAGGTTTCGCGAAGCACGCTACGGAAAAGCTAAAGAAAATAACCGATGAGTTCAATGCTTTCTTTAAAAAACAAAAGCGTCTATCGAAAGATAACGTCAAGCAGTTTTTCCGGATGGCTAATGAGCATTTCGCTTATCATCTGGCAGTATTCTGGTCGGCTGATTATATAAGAAAAAACAATTTGGATAAAAGAAACAAGAAAATTTTCGGAATGCTTGAGAAGGCGCGAAAATACAATGAAAATATTTTGCCCAACATTGAGAATTGGATTGCAAAACAAGATCCGATTTTTTCGGTGATGCGTCCGAAGGAGTGCGTGGATTATTTATGGAAAGAATGGAAGCTGCAGTCCTCGGTCCTTAGCGCTCGCGATGAGGCTTCTTTTGTGTATTTCGATAAAAAAAATAAATATGTATCCACCGGAAAACGTGCTATTGAGTATAAGAAAAAATTTGATAAATCTTTTCTAAGGAGGTTTAAGCTTTCTGAAAATATATTAAAAGGCAGGCCGGCTTACAAGGGTCGCTATAAAGGAAAGGTTCGCGTCATTGAAAGATTCGAAGATTTCAAGAGAGTGAAACGAGGAGAAATCATTGTTGCGCCGGTAACGCGTCCGGCATATAGTTCATATATAAGGAGAGCAGGAGCAATTGTGGCCGATGAAGGAGCAATTCTTTCTCACACGTCCATTATTGCGAGGGAATTCAAAATTCCCTGTGTTATTGGGACAAGAATTGCAACCAAAGTTCTCAAAGACGGCGATCTCGTAGAGGTGAATGCGGATAAGGGGATAGTTAAAATAACCAAAAAATCGAAATAATATGGAAAAATTCAGACCTTCCCGTACCGATACGCGTCAAATACCTCCGTTGAGTCCCGACAAAGATATGCCTGCACCGGTAGAATTAGAGAAAAAGGAAGACGAGCCTCGTCTTCTGAAATTTTCAATTCTGGCGGATGTCCATAAAGGTCCCGTGTCCTATTACAAAGGAGCTCTGCGGAAAATAACTCAAGGAGCGAAGGAATATCTGGATGCGTATATCGAGGAGATGAACGAGAGAGTAAAGCCCGCTTTTGTAATGGCTCTAGGAGATATTATTGAGGACGACGGTCTTGAAAATGACCGTCGGAACCTAAAAGAAGTGATTGACGGACTAAAAAAACTAAACTGCCCGGTTTACTATGCTGCCGGAAATCATGATCTTCGCAACGTATCCGAAGAGGAACTAGCGCAGACTTTCAATCGGGAAAAACTATATTATTCATTCGACTCCGAAGATTATCACGGTATAGTCCTTTATTCAAAGGCTATTGAAGATAAAATAGCTGTCATCTCGGAGGATCAGCTGACGTGGCTGAAGAAAGATCTTGAGTCGACGGACAAGAGATGTCTCGTATTCGTCCATCATGGTTTGTCTGACCAGGATATGACCGGAAACCCGTGGTTTGAGGGTGCGCCATTCCCCAGCCTTGTGGAAAATCGGAGCGAGGTCCAAAAAATTCTCGAACAATCCGGAAAAGTTGCGGCGGTATTTCAAGGGCATCTGCATTGGGACAAAATGGAAGTTCAAAATTCTATTCCATATTTCACCCTGCAGTCTCCAGTGGAAAATGAAGATGATCTTGGATTTGCCAGCGAAGCGCGGCATATTGTGGAAGTCAACGGAAAGGCAGTGAGCATGGAAGTGAGAGGGAGATACCCCAAAAAATTCAGGCACGAATTTTCTTTTGGAGAACGGCCTGAACTCGGGAGAAAATAGTGCTTAAATGGGAAAATTAAAGTGTCGTTGGCACCAAAACCGCAACTAGAATAATCAGGAATGGCGATCTCGTGGAAGTAGACGCGGATAAGGGGGTAGTGAAAATAATTAAGAAAGAAAAAAATAAAGTAGAAAAAGTTCTGGCATATTGTATAAATAATAAGCATTTACAATTAATTTTAATTAATATGAATAAAAGAGAAATGCCTTCTTCCCGAGAGAGAGAGGACCTGACAAAAGAGTTGCTTGACAAAGAGCTAGATGGGTTTGGAAAAGTCGTTCGCATTTACAGTGAAAAAACCGGTCAAAATATGCCCCCTGCGACTCAAAAATATCTCGAAGACATGCAGCACTCGTTAGATAATACGCAAGAAAATGATGTTGATAAATTGAGTGAAATTAAAGATGCAATTTTACGCGAGGCGGAATTTCATAGCAGAATAGCCGGTTTCGATTTGTGGGATGAAACTCGCGAAATTAATAACATAATCTCCAGATTGAAATCAGTAAAAGAATCAAAGTAGTTGAGAGCATGAAATGGTTTAGAAAAAAAGAATCTAGAAATGTTATGAAACATGGCTTGGGATGCAATGGCGGGAAAAGACAGAGAGAATATATAAGTGCTAAAATCTAAATTATGTATACAAAAACATTCAAAGAAATATCAAAAAAAGATGTCGGGATCGCTGGTGGAAAGGGGGCGTCTCTCGGCGAAATGTCTGGGTCTGGTATTCCCGTGCCGCCGGGATTTGTTATCACAATCGATGCTTTTGACCGGTTTCTCGAAGAAACCGATCTCGGAGTCGATATTGTTTCAATCCTCAAAAATATAAACTATAAAGATATGAGCTCGGTGGACAAAGCGTCGCATGAGATCCGCGATATGATCCACGATGTTCCGATGCCGAAAGACCTCGCGAAATTATTTTTAGGAGAATTCAAGAAACTCAAGGCGCCATACGTCGCAGTCCGCAGCAGCGCAACGGCCGAAGACTCGGCGGTGGCTTCCTGGGCGGGAGAACTGGAAACTTATCTCAACACTACGGGGAAAAAGATTTTTGAAAACATCAAAAAATGCTGGTCCTCGCTTTTCACCCAGCGAGCGCTCTTTTATGCCTTTGAAAAGCAAGTGTTCACGAAAAAACATCAGCAGAAAATCAGAGCTGGAACGTCCAAAATCAAAGATTCTTACCCGGTGAGCGTGGCGGTGGTCGTTCAAAAAATGGTGCAGTCGGACATTTCGGGGATTTGTTTCACCGTCCATCCAGTGACGGAAAACAAAAAACAAATGGTGATTGAAGCCGGGTATGGGCTTGGGGAGGCAATTGTTTCCGGACAGGTTACACCCGACACGTATGTTGTCGATAAACAAGATTTCTCGATTGCGGACATCAATTTCTCTGAGCAAACAAGAATGATTGTGAAAAAGAAAGGCGAGGGCGTGGAGTGGAAACCGGTGCCGAAGAAGACGCAAAATCGGCAAAAATTGACCGGCAAGCAGATTGTCGAGTTGGCCAAGCTTTGCGACAGAATTGAAAAACATTACAAAAAACCTCAAGACATCGAATGGGCGCTTGAGAAAGGGAAATTCTATATAACGCAGTCGCGGCCGATAACTACTCTCACTCGCGAATAATGAGCAAATGACGAGCGAATCAGAGCGAATGTTCCGTTAGACAGCAGTTTATTTCTTCTTTCTATATTCGAAGCCGATTATTTTTACCGGTTCAATCCGGTCTTTTTCAACAAGGCGCTTGATGGCATCGAAGATGATTTTGAATTTCCCATCGCATTTTCGTTCTATGGCCTCTATTTTTTCGCGAAGTGCCCTATTGCTCGCAACCATTTCCCGAATTTTTGTGAAAGTTCGCATAATTTGAATATTTACCCGAATCGCCCGTTCACTTCTCAAGACAGAGGAAAGCATCGCAACTCCCTGTTCGGTAAAAACATAAGGTAATTTTCTTTTTCCGCCCCATCTTGAAGTCACAAATCGTGACTTCAAGATTTCATCAGAAATCACAGATTGCGATTTCAAAATTTTCGCCTCTTGCTTTGTAAGTTGAAACATAAAGTCGACTGGGAAGCGTTTCGCATTTCTTTTTGCTGCCTGATTGAGCACTTTTACTTGAACCCCATAAAGCCTTGCCAAATCGTCATCGAACATCACTTTCTTCCCGCGAATCAGATATATTTTGTTTTCGATTATTTCATTCGGTATAATTTTGTTTCGCATATCATTTTCATTTATCCTCGTTCAAGGTCACAAATTGCGACCTTGGAGAGGTTTAGATATCAAAAATAAGCGAGGGTGTTTTCAGGCTGAAACGCAGGGCAGTATTCAGCTTCGTGCGGTTCGTATTCCAGCAGGCCGAAGAGCTTAAAAAAGATGAATTTATCTTCGGGAGAGTATAGGGCCGATTTTGGAGCAAGATCTGTTTGATTTTCATCCGTTGCTCCCAGAATCTCTCCGTCATCACTCGAACCGTTCTCCTCATTTTCATTATTGTCAGAATCTTCTTCGAAAGATTCTTCTTTTTTCGAAGGATTATCCGATGGGGCGATCCATTGCCACTCCCCATTGATTTTCACATAAGCTTCGCCCTCAGCAATCTTTTCGTTCGAGTATTCAACCTCGTCGATAATATTTTCGTTTGGAGAAAGAAGACGCACTTTCCCGGCTTTGTTGTTGAGAGAAAATTTAGACACTTTACGGGTGATTGCTTTTGTTTCGCCTGGGGCCAAAGTAATCCCGGCGCTTATCGGATGATTATATATTTTGTCTCCCGACCCCGTCGCGATTTTCCATCCTTCAAGATCAACCTTCTTCCCCGAGTTGTTTTTTACGTCAATGGTTTCTCCGTCTGAATCATTTCCGGCGGGGTTGGGAACAATTTTCGCGATTTCGAGATCGGGCCGGGGATAATTTTTTACGGAAATGACAAAGCTTTTTCCGACTGTCTGTGAATCGTCACTCACGGAAAGCGTCACGGTATATTTTCCAGTATCAAGATATTTGTGCGAGGTTTTCGCGAGGTAGCTTTTCTTTCCATCTCCGAAATCCCAAACATATTTCAATTTTTTGGTTTCTTTGTCCTTGGCTTTGGCGGAAAATTCCGTGTAGAGATCTTTGTAAGTGGTCTTGATCTTGGAAATCTTCACAACTGGTAGAGAATCAAACTTGTTTTCCTTTCCGGGCGTCAAATATTTGCTCCATTTCCAGCTTGCGCCGTCGAAATTATATGATGAACCTTCAGTAGTCTTATTCCAAGAGACACTCGAAGTGATTTCTCCTCGTGGGTTGAACAGAGTGACGGTTTCCGCTGAATTATTGAGAGCCAGTTTGGACTCAGGGCGGTATATGGAAAAATATTCGCCGGATTTTATTTCCGCGTGATTCTTGAAAACATATTTTCCGGTTTTGGATCCATCGCGGATTGTCCAGCCAAAAAGATCAACCGGGCCATTCTCCTGGTTCATGATTTCAATATATTCTTCATTTTTTTCGTCGCCCTTGGGATGAGGAAGTATTTCATTTAGATAAACTTTTTCAGCGGCGGCTGTATCGCTGAAATTCGTCGTGTTGGTATTTTCGGAGCCGGTGCTGGTGTCGCTCACGTTTGCTTCGCTGGATGTGTTTTCCGCGGATGGACTTTTCACATCTTCGCACTTTCCAGATTCTTTTCCAGGGGTGCCTCCAGCTTCGCAACTCTCCTGCCAGTCGGGTCCGTTTTCGATTCTTTCCAAGCTATAGTTTTGTTTTGGGTCTGGCAATGGGAAAGAGCATTTTGCGGAAGTGCCCCAGCAAATGGAATCGATGATACTCGAATCCTTGGTTGCCGAAGTGCTTATATAGACAGCGCCATTCGAAACCAGCGCTGCTGAGTATGTCGCGCCGATAGCAATTTCACTGTGTTTCTCTCGAAAAGTAGCGGAACCCAAGAGAAAATAGCCTTGAGATTTTATGGTGGGATTCAAAGTTACGTAGGCCAGTGTTTTTGAAGTGTCAGTTCCGGCGGAATTCACGATGTGTAATTTGAGCGGCAGCGATTTCAAATCGATATCCGCTGAAGTCGGGTTGTATAGCTCAATAAATTCTTCGTCAGCCGAGGTCCCTCCAACCAAAACTTCCGAAATTATCAGGCCGTTTTCCGCCGCCCGGGCGATATTCGCGCAAGCAGAAAATCCGAACGAGCCCGCGACCAGAAAAACAAGAAGAAAAAATATATTTTTCATAGATTTTTTGATTAGATATTAATCTTTGCTCCAACATAACAAAAAAGACCGTAATAAACTCGTATTACGGTCAAAATAGTTTGTTTAAAGTAAATTTTCTATGGTGTATTACTCATCTTTTGCGCAGCGAAAGCCAACATCAACGTCCTTATAATCCTTTTGGTAGCCAATTCTTGAGGCGGGACGCTGGTCGCTTTGCCCGTCGGTATATGCTCCGCCTTTTATGACTTTGAAACCTTTTCCGAAATCTTGCTGAATGAATTTGTCGTTTCCCGAATAAGCATTGAAATCATCAGCCACCCATTCATATACATTGCCGGCAATATTGAGAATCCCGTAGGGACTCACGCCAATTTCAGCGCCGACCGGGGCGGTGTATTTCCAGCCGTCGCTTTCGTCAAAGCCGTATTCACTGCCGTTTCCGTGATTGTCCAACGTTTCATTCCAGATATTCCCCCAAGGCCAAATTCTGCCGTCTGTTCCGCGAGCGGCCTTTTCCCATTCGGCCTCTGCTGGCAATCTTTTTCCGAGCCATTGGCAATAGCCGTTGGCATCGTTCCAATCAACTCCGACAATTGGCTGATTCGGCGAATTGAGGTTTCGATCATTCCAAAGAGCCGGGGCGCTATGATTTGTCGCGCTGACAAACATTTTATAATCACCGTTCGATACTTCTTTTTTATCGATATAAAAATTTCCAAGCATAATCTTTCGCTGGGGATATTCCGAAAGATAATCTTCTTTGCCATAACCGCCGTCGTTTTTTTGCCAGGCTTCGATGGCTTCTTTCTCGGTGCTTCCCATGACAAATTCTCCGGCTGGAATCAGCACCATATCATTTTGAGGCTTTGGGCCGGAGTTTTCTGCTTCATCGGCTAAGCTTGATTTTGTGGCCACACCGGCATCTTTGTTTTTGTCATTGAGAACAACCACGCTGAAAATAATGAGCAGAAATATCGAAGAAAAAATAACCAGTTTTTCTTTGCTGGATAATTTTTTTCTCCACCATTGAGATTTTTCGTATGCGTCTTCGCCTTTTTCTTCTTCAGACGGATCTTTTTCAGTTGCCCGTGCTCTTGAAAAGGATGGCTCCAGGGTTGTTCCACTTTCGTTTTTCGAAACCGCGCCTTTTATCGAATAAATGTTATTTTTATAGGCAATCACATGGCGACCCACGATGGAATTTATTTTATAGCGATATTGCCGAACATGATTTTCAGTATAATTTTTGGATCCTGCAGGGTCGAAGTAGTCATTGATATCAGTTAGGGTAGCGTTTTTTTTGCCGCACAAAAAAGCCAGCAAGCGGTAGGCGTTGCCTGTCAGAATGAGCTCCTTGCCGTTTTCGTCAAAGACCTTTTTGCCTTCGTTATCGAGCTTGAAATACGGATGTTTATATATCATTTTATAATCAAAAAACAGCTCAAAAATGGCTGCTGAAAAATAAAATTTTTGTTGTATGGTTCAGCCCAAGCATGGCTTTAGGCCTTAAGTATAAATTTTCCTGTCCGAGTCTCGATCATTTTGGCAGATTATTTATGGATTGCCCCGGATAAAGCTTCCCAGTTCTTCTTCTTCAGACTCTCTTTCCTTTTCCTGGAGATCGACAATCACATTTTTCACATAGTTTGGGTTGGGGATCTGAAAAAAAGTGAAATTGTCTATTTCGCCGGCCGTTTGGACGCAGATGTTCCCATAGTTGAAAAGGGTTGGAATGACGCCGACTATTTCAGAAGAAACATCCTGAATCTTGGTGAGCTTCAACTCCGAAATTTTTCGAATGAAGAATCCCCGCTGCTCGATGTTTATAATCCGCTCATTGGTGACAATCCAGGCATCGAGATAGAAATCCAGCCATAAAATGAAAAAGAAATTCCAGATGAAAAGAGTCGCCAGACTTTCGCCAAAGAGCAGGAGATTATAAAAAGCGCTTTCTTTGAAATTGGAATTGACTGTGCTGAAGAAAACATAAATTGTCACGAGCGCGACAATGGCAATCAGGATAAAAAGAATTCTCATGAAAAAAATGAACCAGTGGCGGCGGAGGAACAAGATTATTTTTTCATTTTCATGCTGACCGGGAAATTTTATTTCTTCGAACATTTTGTGAATTTTAATATTTTCAAAAGCGTAATAGAATCAGAATCCCGCGCCGGAGAAAATATCGTTCCAGCTGACGGATTGGAATAAAGAATAATTTGAAACAAGGAGCAAAATGCTCCCGGCGATATAGATGGAAAACATGATTATGGCCACGCGACGGTTTATTTTGTAATAAAGCATGTGAAAAACAATCGCCGCGCCGATGACCAGGTAAATGAAGATGATTATTGAATAAAAAAGAGAAACTAGCGACATATTTTCAATTTAGAACAAATTGTCTTGATTTTCTTTATTATACTTCATTCCCAAATGTTTGTAAGCCTGCTCCGTGGCGACCCTTCCGCGGGGCGTGCGGGCGAGAAAACCGATCTGAAGAAGAAAGGGTTCATAAACGTCTTCGATTGTTTCAATTTCTTCCATGGTGGCGGCAGCCAGAGTCTGGATTCCAACCGGTCCGCCGGCAAATTTTTCGATAATAGTTTTGAGAATATGACGATCGGTCGGTTCGAGTCCCAGTTCGTCAATTTCAAGATTTTTGAGGGCCTGGCGGGTCAAATTTTCGGTTATTTCTCTCTCGTTTTCCACTTGAGTGAAATCACGGACTCGCTTCAAAAGCCGGTTGGCGACGCGGGGGGTCCGGCGGCTGGAGCGGGAAATTGATTTCGCGCCGGCGCTGTCGATGGGTATCTCAAGAATTCGCGAGGAGCGGTGAAGTATTTTTTCAATATCTT
>JAQUQQ010000002.1 GCA_028716005.1 Candidatus Moraniibacteriota bacterium
GGCTTCGAGAACTTTTTTGAGATTGTTTTGAACGAGAACAATCTGCCCCGCTTCTTTGGCGATATCCTGCGCGCTGCCCATCGCGATTCCAAGGTCGGCCTGAACAAGGCTCGGCGCGTCATTGATTCCGTCTCCGACGAAAACGACTTTCTCGCCTTTTTCCTGAAGCCGCTTTATCTCAAACGCTTTTCCGGAGGGCAGAACTTCGGCCAAAATATTTTTGATTCCTAATTCTCCCGCGATATATTCAGCCGTTTTTTTGTTGTCTCCCGTGATCATCGCGATTTTGAGCCCCATTTTTTTTAGTCCTCCAACGACTTCTTTCGCTTCAGCTCGCAATTCATCAGCCACGACAATCGCGCCGACAACTTCATCGCCATGAGCGACAAACAATTTCGTCCCGATTCCAAATTTATCCGAATCGACAATCTCCCGCGCCCATTTTGTGTCAAAATTGTTCTCCTCCAACAACTTTTCGTTCCCGAGAAACAGCTTTGCACGGTGCTCAACGCATTCGCCAACCACTCCCTTGCCTCTGATTTCCTTTACGCCCTTTACTTCAGCAAGCACGACGCCTTTTTTCTGCACATAATCCGTTATGGCTTTCGACAAAGGATGCTCCGAATATTCAGCCAGGCTAGCAGCAACTTTCAGAATCTTTTCTTCCGGATATCCGAATTTCAAATTGCTAATTGTTGATTGCACTTCCGGCTTGCCCGAAGTCAATGTTCCGGTTTTGTCAAAAACAACCATCGAAATATCTTTTGCCCGCTCAAAGCTTTCTCCGTTTTTGAAAAGGATTCCGCTCCGAGCGCCGCGTCCCGTCCCGACCATGATTGCCGCCGGCGTCGCGAGCCCCAGCGCGCAAGGGCATGCGATCACCAAAACCGCGACGGCATTGATGATAGCCAGCGTATAATTCCCCGAATATGCCATCCAACCGATCAGCGTGATCCCGGCCAGAGCAATCACCGCCGGCACAAAAATGCCTGAAATTTTATCGGCTAATTTCTGGATGGGCGCTTTCGATCCTTGGGCTTCCTCGACGGTTTTGATGATTTGGGCGAGAACCGTATCTTCCCCGATTTGTGTCACTTTTATCTTGAGGACGCCATCCTGATTGAGTGTCGCTCCAAAGACCGAGGAATATTTTTTTTTCTCAACGGGGAGCGATTCTCCTGTCAGCATTGATTCGTCAACGTCTGATTCCCCCTCAACGACAATACCGTCCAGGGGAATTTTTTCCCCGGGACGGACAACGATCGTGTCGCCAGCCTTAACCTCATAAATATTTGTTTCTTCTTCGCGTCCGTCCGCCCGAACGAGGCGGGCTTTTTTCACTCCCAGTTCCAAAAGTTTTCTCATCGCTTTTCCGGCTTGGCCCGTGCTTTTGGCCTCGAAATATTTCCCAAGCAGAATAAAAGTGACAATGAGCGCGGCAGATTCAAAGTATCCTTCTCTCCCGTGAAACAGCG
Organism: Candidatus Moraniibacteriota bacterium; assembly: GCA_028716005.1. Lineage (GTDB taxonomy): Bacteria > Patescibacteriota > Minisyncoccia > Moranbacterales > UBA11712 > UBA11712. The sequence continues at coordinate 1,476 of JAQUQQ010000002.1, forward strand.
CCCAAAGGCTGAAAAAATAGGCGGTGAGTGTTCCAAGCGACACCAAAGTATCCATATTCGCCCGAATTTTTTTCGCCTGCATGAAAGCCATCCGGTGAAACCTTGAGCCGAACCAGAAAACCACAATCGTTGCGAGGGCAAGATGCAGCCACATCACGAGATCAATTCCCAAAAATGATGTCCTCGACCTCAATTTCACGAACATTTCGATGAGAAGCGGGATACTCAAAACCGCCGACCCGAGAAATGTTGTCCAATCTTTCCCAATATCCTCCCCTCCATGTTCATGCTCACCATTTTCCATACGCATAAAGCTTGGCTTTGAGGAATTGTCCCGATCAGATCGGGACAAGGGAAAAGCCGATCTTTGACTCATCTCAACCTGATAACCATTATTGATAATAACCTGCCTAACATCTTCCTCGCTCAAAATATCCGCGTCATATTTCACGTAGACCTTTTTGACGGCGAAATTCACGGACGCGTCCAAAATACCCTTCGTTTTGAGAAGAGCTTTCTCATTGCTCATCGCGCAACTGGCGCAAGTCATGCCGGAAATTTTTATAGCAATTTTTTGAATATTCATAATGATCCGCTATATAGTCCTTAGTAACTAGGCTGTGGGCTGCAAGTCAGGTTGTGAGTCATTGGTTGTGGGAAAATTGCCAATGACAAATGACCAAAGACCAGTCCCACCGCTCACTGCCTTGTTACCCATAATTTTTTTCACTCAATTATGAATTTCCCCCTCACCATCCCCATCCCGCAGCTAAACGGAATTTCGCTCGCGTTGGAAGGGACAAAACTGATTATATTCTCGCCGAAATGGATGTTTTTGGCAATATTGAGGCTCGGAATGATTATGCTGTTTGTGCAGCCACTCACCGAAACGCCGTTCACGATCCAGCGCACCGGAACACCCTTTTTTATCTTCAATGTGCTGGGTTCGAAACCCCGGCTCGTGACGGCCATTTCAATAGTCTGCTCTTCGGCGTCGGCATTATTATTTTCTGTTTTGCCGTCAGCCGTTTTTTCTTTCTTGTCCGAACTGCTGATCACATTTGTTTTCACGTTTCGAAGAGCCAAAGCCGAATTGAAAGTGAAAACAGCAAAAAAAATAACCAGTATGCCGGCCGCCTTTTGAAGAGCTTCCGTTTTTTTGAATTTTCCCCAAGAAAATCCCACTCCAAGAGCCAAGAGCACCGGGAGTGTTCCCAGCGCGAAGAAAAAGAGGCTGGCCGCTCCCGCCCAAAAACTGCCCGACGCGAGTGCCAAAATCTGCATGCTTTGGGTAAAACCGCAGGGAAGGAAAAAAGTGAAACCGCCCAAAAGAAACGGCGCCGCTTGGCTGCCGGATTCCTGAAGCCGATAGAAAAATTTTCGAAAAAATTTCGGCGGCTGAAGACCGAGCGAAGAAATGGAAGGGAGGATTCCCAAAATATTGAGGCCGAGCCACGCCATGACAATTGCAATTATCATGGAATAGGCCGAAACAAAACTTCCGCTCAAGTTTATTTTTCCTCCGATTGCGCCCAGAAGTCCCCCGAGAAAGAAAAATGACAGCAAACGGCCAATGTGGAAATAAACATTTGGCCGCACGGCGCCTTCAAAAAAGTTTTTTTCTCCGCTTTTCACTTTTTCGGAAAAAGCAACCACAACCCCGCCCACTACCGCCAGGCACGACGAGACCGAAGCCACCAGGCCGACAAGAAACGCCACGCCCGATGTCATGGCCGCCGTTTGAATATTGACCGACCCAAGCCAGCCGGATGCCTGGACCGCGCGGTATAGGATGACCGCGAAAAGCACTACAAAAAGAGCTTTAGCCCATTCCAGCCACCGATAATTTGATTTTTCCATGAAAACGTTGCTAATTTTCAATATCTTTCTATATTTATACGCTTTCCTCCTATGCAATAATTCTGATATAATGAAAACACAAAAAAATAAACAAAATTGGCGAAGGGAGGTGACTTATGGACCCGACATACAATATGCAATATTCGGGCGATGTGCCGGCAGCCGCCGCGGGCGGAGCCGCTCTTTTCGCGGGCGGAATGTTTTTGTTTATCTTGCTGTTTGTTCTCATCATATACGTTTTGATGGCAATTTCGCTCATGAAAATCGCCAATCGGACCAACACTCCCAACGCCTGGTTCGCCTGGATTCCGATCCTGAACCTCATTTTGATGCTTCAAATCGCGAATCGTCCGATGTGGTGGCTGGTGTTTTTTTTGGTGCCGATTATCAACATCGTCGGTATCGTTCTCACTTTTGTAATCTGGGTTGATATCGCCAAAAGGCTCGGAAAGTCAGCTGTTTTCGGAATTCTAGCGGCTCTCATTCCGATTATTTTCATGCCGTATCTGGCTTTTTCAGGAAGCGATACTCCGACCGTCCAACCGGCGCAATAAGAGAAAATTTGCTAGTTCTCACCGCACAGCCCCGACGTCACGTCGGGGCTGTGTTTTTTTCTCTCAAATTATGCTAATCTTTGAATAGAATCCTGCTGTAAATCGGTAATACTTTATAAGATGAAGAAAAAAATTTTCATTATTTTTTCGGTTTTTGCGGCTCTAATTCTCCTCATAGGCCTTGTTTATGTTTTTCTGCCCAAAACTGCCGCGAATACAGCCGGCCGGGAAGCGAATCCCGCTTTCACAAAACTTGTCTCCTTCCGGGGTGTTTTGGCGGATGTATTGAATGGCATCCAGGGCGAAGTGGAAAAAATCGAAGAAGCCGTCTCCAGCCCTTTTCCCGGAGACCAGAAAAAACCTGCCGAAACTTCGCCAGCGCCTTCCACCGAAAACAATTTCACCTTTGCCATTCTCGGTGACACGCAATATTTCAAACCAAATAATCCGCAAGGAAATTTTCAAAAGGCCATGGCCCAAATCGCGAAACTGAATCCCAGTTTGATCGCGGCCGAAGGCGATCTCGTCGGAAGCTGCGACGGCGACAGCAAATGCGCGAACAATTATTCCAACTGGAAAAATATCGTCGGAAGCTTTATGCCGAAAACCTACGCCGTCCAGGGAAACCACGATCGCACCGGGGACGACAAAACTGACGGCGTCTGGCGTTCAAGCTTCAATTTCCCGACCAACGGCCCCTCCGGATTCAGCGAACAGGTGTATTCTCTCGATTTCGGAAATTCCCATTTCGTCTTTTTGGACTCCGACAAGCCCAAAGAGCATCTGGTGAACGGCGAGCAGCGCGCCTGGCTTGAAAAAGATCTTTCGGCGAACAAGAAAGAAAATATTTTTGTCTTTTTTCACGAACCGGCTTATCCGGTCAGTTCCAAGATAAACGAGAGTCTGGATGTTGAGGCTGCGGAGCGGAACGCCCTTTGGCAGATTCTGAAGAAATACAACGTGACGGCCGTTTTCAACGGCCACGAGCATGTCGTGAGCCGGAGAAAAATCGACGGAATTTATCAATTTGTTTTTGGAGACACCGATTCCTTCAATCACGAACTCCCGAAACCCGGAGTTGCAGAGTATTCAAATCAAGGCCAGGGCCGCTTCGGCCTCGTGAAAGTGAGTGGAAAAGAAATAACGGTCGAAACACACGGCCCGGACGGCGCCTTGCTCAACACCTTCACTTTTTCAAAATAATGCTTTAGGGCACAAGCATGATTGCTCAATTCGCCTATTCAATATACTTCGGCTTGCCTGTTGTGGCTTATTTTGGCATGATCACGCTCCTTCTTTTACTGACGACGGCCACGCTTGGCTATCTTTCCCTCCGGGGAAAAATTCAAAAGGGATTTAAGTATCACTTTTTCTTCGCGCGAACAACGATAGTTTTCGCGCTCATTCACGCTATTCTGGCTCTTTCGGCCCACTTGAATTTCTAGCCCTCAAACAGGGCTTGAAATATACATTTTTCTCCCTTGTATTATTATTTAGAGGCAAAACGCTCTTATTTCTTGTTATATTGAACAGCCTGTTGTTGATATTTTTATATAATAATTAATAAAAAAACATGGAAGAAAAAATGGAGCAAAATGAGGCCCCAAAAGAGTCATCAGGCAACACGAATTATTGGGTAATTGGAATAATCGCGCTGGTGGTGGTCGTTGGCATAATTTGGTATGCCAGCAAAGGAAAAAAGGGCGGCCTTTACGGAACGCCAGCCGCGGCACCTTCTCAAAGTTCGCAGTCAGCCACTCAGCCCGCCCCAAACGGAACGCAAAATCAAACTGGAAGCGCGGTAACCGTCAAAAATTTCGCGTTTTCGCCGGCTGACCTCACCGTCACCAAAGGCACAACCGTAACTTGGACGAACGAGGATTCAGTCCCTCATCAGATCGCCAGTGACTCGGGAAGCGCCGTATCGTTCACCGGCACCCAAATGTCTCAAGGGCAATCTTTCAGCTTCACGTTTGACACGGCCGGAGCATTCCCCTACCACTGCGCTATTCATCCCACAATGCACGGAGTAATAACGGTTAAATGAATTTTTATTAATAAATATTCATACAACGCTTATGCCAAAAGTTCCTGACACCCAAGAAAACTTCGAAAAGTGTGTTTGCGACCGGTGTCCGACTTGGACAGCCGCCCCATGTCCGAAAGAAAAAACGGAAAAATTGTATTGCGCCAAAGGCATGACTGCTTGTGGATTGAAAGAAAAAGGTTGCATCTGCGGCGCTTGCCCAGTGCACGATGAAAATCATTTGACTGGTATGTATTTCTGCATTAAAGGCGCGGCGAAATAGAAGAACGAAAAAGGAGAAAACCGGAGCAAACAAATTTTGTTTGTTCCGGTAAAATACTTTTCTTTCGGCTCGCGCTATTGCATGCTTACCTCAAAGCTTGCATCAGCGCGAGTATGGACAGGATGAGCGGCGTTAGACGGGTCGCGATATCCACCGCCATTTTTCCTTTTTGCAGCCTGCCCCGGCGACATTGGAAGAACCTCATTGCCAGGTCGAATTGCTCTTCCAGGGGCAAATCCTTGTACCCTGGCTTTTCTCTTTTGAGAAATTCGATGTCATCGTTGATGGATTTTAGGGTAAATTCGCGGTTTTGAAACAGTCTTCTCATTTTTGGTAGCCTCTCCTTATATATTTTTTGCCTTATGGCCGCAAGAAAAAAACCCGCACGTCCTGCCGTAGGGTTCGTTGTTTTGTTAAAGAACTTCTGTTCTTCGCCAAAACTGTCTTTATTCACTTATCCTACTGCCATTATACAGGTCTGTTTTTATTTGTCAAGTCAGCCATTTTACGCCGCAAACCTCCGCCATTTCCTTTTGCAAAGAGACCAAATCTTCGCTCGATAATTTATTCACGTCGTTTTTTCCGACAATCCTCGCAATCTCCGCGATTTCTTCCGCGGAAATTTTCACGAAGTTTTTCAGTTTGCGAACGCCTTCTTCGACATCGAGTTGCTTCACGAGCTCGGGGTTGTGCGTCGTCACTCCGGTTGGGCACAGACCGGTGTGGCAAATGCGGTATTGCTGGCAATTGATGGCAATGAGCGCGGCTGTCCCGATATAAACCGCGTCCGCGCCGAGTGCCAGGCATTTCCCAAAATCCGCCGAAGTCCGAAGGCCTCCCGCCGCGATAAGCGAAATTTTCTCTTTCACTCCCAAATCTTTTAGCGTTTTATAAGCCCGTGGAAGCGCGGCAACAATCGGTAGCCCGACATTATCTTTCACATACGCGTCCGTCGCGCCTGTTCCGCCGCCGAATCCGTCAATCGCGATATAGTCGATTCCGGCTCCGGCCAAAACTTTCACATCTGCCTCAATATTTCCACAACCAATTTTCGCGCCGATAGGAACGCCGCCCGTGAGCTCGCGCAGCCATTTCACTTTCACGGCGATCTCTTCCGGCGTTTTCATGTCATGATGGTGCGCCGGAGAATAGGAAGACTCCCCGGTTTTGAGCCCCCGCAGATTCGCGACTTCCTCCGTCATTTTTTTGGCCGGCAGATAACTGCCTTTTCCGGGATAAGCCCCCTGCCCAAAGCGAATTTCAACCGCCGCCACTTTTTTGATCACGTCGTCATTCACGCCAAACCTTCCCGTCGCGTATTGGCCGATCAAAAATTCTTTTGCGCTGTATAATTCGTCAAGAATTCCTCCTTCTCCGGAGTTGAAAGCGATTTTCAAATCTTTCGCAACTTTTGAAACAACAAGATGGACATTTTTTGAAGTCGCGCCGAAGCTCATTCCCGAAATCATAATTGGAGATGCGACTTTCAAGGGTTTTTTCGCCGCCGGACCGATAACAACCTCCATATTCACTTTTTCTTCGCGGTTGAGCGGAATTTTTGCCACTTGCGCCGGGACAAACTGCAAATTATCAAGTGACAGCTCGCAGCCGATTTTTTTGAGTGATCCCATCGGCCGGACAATGCTTTCTCCTGTTTCGGCGAGAGTCTTGATGTCCGCGACTGTCTGATAAAATTCTCCGCTCTCATTTGATTTCTTTTTCCGCATCACGATTTTTTTTTCGCCAACCACGTCGCGAGTGCAATAATATATTTCTTTGAGTTTGTTTTCCGCCCAAACCACGCAGCCCGGACAAAGACAACCCTTGGCATCAATATCGCACCGGCTATGCCCCACCTCCTCCGCGCAATACAAAAGTTCCCCGTTGCAATCATGAGGATAGGACGGACAACTCGGACAAAGACATTTTTTTCGGTTTTCTTCGGAATTTTGAACCGGCATATGGTTGGCGCTATACTATATACTAATTGAACAATAGAAAAGTTCCAACAACATCAGGAGTCAACTACATCCACGTGGATACAGACGACTCCTTCCCTTTTATCAATAAAAAAATATTTTATCTTTTTTCTGGATACGTCGGACCGTATTTATCCGCCGCTTCCCAGGCCATTTCATAGAGCGCTTTCATGATTTTCGCAAGCTCGGCGCTCGTTATCAGGATCCCCATCCGGTTTGGCTTTTTGAGAAGGGCAATCATTATCTTATCTTCGAATATATTCACTTCGCTGTCAAAGAGATAGTTTATTTTTTCTTTCGGCAGAATTTTGTATTGGGTATACTTCATTGTCGTCGGATAATTCCGGAACCAATTGATTGTTTTTTCGCTCGCCGGAATGAGAACCCGCTCGTATATTTTCGCCTTTGCCCGCTCCCGGTTATACTGTCTGCCCCAGGCAGCAAGATCAGGTGATTCCCACTCTTCGCAGTCGCCGACCGAAAAAATTTCCGTTTTTGATTTCAGTGTTTCAGCATAAATCGCCTTGAGGCCCTCCGTCCCCTCAAAAAATTTTATGCCCGGCCTGTTTGGCTCGCAATAAAGCATCTTGAGCTCCGGGATTTTTTTCTTTAGCTCATCCAACTGTTTTTCTTCCCTTTTTTGTTTTCGTTCCAAAAAGCTGAAAAGGTTACGCGGCGGCATCGCGGAATATCTTTTTTTTGAATTTTTTCCGGAAGCATAAGTCACAAGATTGTATTTCACGAGCTTTTCCAGCACATCATAGCAACTGACTCGGTTCACTTCCGCTTTCCGGCTAATTTCCGTGACGAGTGACGGCCCCAATTCCAAAAGCGCAAGGTAGACCTTGGCCTCGTTCTCCGAAAGTCCCAAATTAGCGATAAGTTCGATTATGTTCATATTTACTCTGTATCACATATTCAAGATTGTGTAAAGTCATTTCGACAAAAAATTATTAATTGTTTAATAATACTATTTTTAAGCCATATTTTTTCGAGACGTTCAAAAATACTATTTTACATTTATAAATTATATTGTTCAATATCTTATCCTGGTCATTAAACCGGGAAATAAAAGGAGGAAATGCTAATGGCAACTTTAAAAAGTCAAATGCGCTCAAGTGTGGACTCAAATTTCACTTACCCCGCTGAATACAACATAAAGCCTATCGCCGAGCAAATTGCAATATTGTCCGAATTATTTGATCTCGACGGCATCAAAGCGTTGGCTTTCATCCAAAATCTACCAGACCTTCCCGAAGGAGCAGAAGGTTGCTTCGCCATCCCGAGGTGGCAGTCAATCGCCAAGACATATGGCGAAGCATTGAAAAAAGCTGTCACTCTTATTGCCAAGAACCGCAAATTTAAGGATTACTTCGAGGGGAAATTCAGCAAGGAATATTTTCGCCAGACAATGAGGACCATGACGATGTTCACTAAACTCCAGTTACAACAGGAAAGTGATATTGTCATAGTCCCTGGCCAGTTTGGTTTGCGACACCGTGGAAAATCGCCGCGGTTTGCTCTCGAAACCTTGGCAAAAGAAGAGTTCGCCTTAAGTTCTTTTCACGTGGCCTGTATGCTTCTTTCCCATCCAAAAAGGGAGAAAGATATACCGGGCGCATACAGCCAGCTTCATGCCTACTGCGCGGGAGATAGATTTTGTTACAATGCTGATGGTCAATATGACCGTATCCCTTCTTTTTTCGGGGTCGCCAATATACTTCATTTCGGTGGAGATAACTGGATGTACACTGTTTGTGATAGATTTGGCGTGGCGACGGGTTTCGTTATGTAACCGTTCCTAAAGTTCGACTTTAGGAATGAAGCAGCCCGGCTCCTCTTTCCCGGGCTTTCAATGAAACCTTCCTCGCCTACTTTTTTTCTGGGCGATAACGATCATGGTTCCTGTGTTCCTTGAGCTCTAGACCTAAAAGCCGCCCGGGAAATCCGACGGCTTTTTTCATCTCAAGAAATGAAGGGCCTCAAGGAGTTTTGATTTTTTGGCATGCCAAGTGGGAGCTTGAGCGCGCGAAAGAAAATCGAACTTCTCGAGACCCGTATATGGGCGGGGCCGAGTCCGGGTATTGTTCCCGAGCGAGCTTTACTTTCAGCCTTTCTCAACGGCTGAATTGAAGCATTTTTTGGCCCCGTGTAATGAATTACTACACCAAATAAGGCATTTTTATTTTGAAAAAAATTTCAGAAATCCCGCCGCAATCCGCGGAGCACGAATTTTTACTGAAATATCTCGTTCGCGTGGGCTTCGTAGAGCAAGTGTTGAGAATCTATATTTTCAATTTCTTTTTCGATATTCGCAATGCTTTTGCCATCAATTGAATCGAGGCCGAGAGCTTTGAGACCGTTCACCGTCATCATTCGGATAGCAACTTTGGCGGAAATTTTTCTGGGGTCGTTTTCCGTTCCTTTCTGGAGAAGCGCGGCGAATTTGCCCGCCTCCCAGACATCCAACCGGTTGGAGCTTGCCGCGCCGTCCGTGCCAATTGCGACTGTGATTCCAGCTTCATGCATTTTCGCCACCGGTGCTATCCCTGAACCTAATTTCAAATTGCTGATAGGACAATGCACGACTTTCGACCCTCGTTTGGCGATAATTTGAATATCTTCGTCCGTGAGCCAGACGCAATGGGCGAGAATTGTTTTTTCGTTCAAGAGTCCGCGCTTATCGGCATAGCCGACCGGCGTCAGCTTGTTTTTGGCCATGCAATCGTCAAACTCTCTTTTCGTCTCTGCGAGGTGCGCATGAATCGGGGCATCGTATTTTTTGGCAAGTTTTGCCGCCCTTTCAAGTTTTTTTTCACCCACCGTGAAGATTGAATGAGGAGCTACCGCCACTTTCACGAATTTATTGTTTTTGTATTTTTTCAACAGGCGTTCCGTGATTTCGAAAGCTTCCTCCGTTTTTTTGTAGCTCGGCGAAGGAAAATCAAGAATAGCTTCTCCGACAAGAACGTGCATACCGAGTTCTTCGGCGGCTCTCGCGACTTGGTCTTCAAAAAAATACATATCCGCAAACGCTCTGATGCCGTTTTTTTTCATCTCGGCTATCGCCGCCTTCGTGTTTTTATAGACAAAATCGTGATTAACATTTTTTTTCTCCAGCGGCCAGATGTGGTCATTCAGCCATTCATGGAGCGAAAGGTCTTCCGCCACTCCGCGAAACGCCACCATCGCCGCGTGAGTATGCGCGTTGACTAAAGGCAATTTTGCGATTTTTTTCATGAGTTATAATTTACCGTCCTAAATATTCTTCCACAAAAATACGCAGAAGGAAAATCGTATAATATTTAAATATATATAACATTCTCACATTCTCAAGAATATGAGAATATTGTATTTGTGAAAGCTTTAGCGGAATTGCTCACCTTATCACGTAATTCCGCCCCTATCCTATCCCGAAACGGAGGTTTTTTCAAGAAAAAATGGGGTGTCATCCCCATTCCCTTTTTGATCCCGAACAGCTTAGTTATTCCAGGTCTTTTTTCATTTTTTCAAAATCCTCTTTAGAAATCTCCCCTTTGGCGTAACGTTCTTTGAGAATATCGAGAGCTTTATTTTCTTTGCCTTTCTGTTCATCAAGACCATGCCACCCGCACCCGTGGCGACCCGAGAGACCGCGGATCAAAGCCATAACCACGAAAAATATCAAAACCCAAAAAATGAGCATGAAAACGAAACCGAAACCAAAGCCGAGCCCTCCCATATGTCCATAATATCCCATCATATATTTTTATTACTGTTTACCCTATTTAATACGCTTCGGATATTTCTTTTTTTCAAGCGCCATATTCGCCAAACAAAAAAGCCCCGAAGGAACCGCCCGCTGCCGGGAAGTTCCTCCGAGGATTGAGATTGTCAAGGGATCTCGACCTGGCCCGCATGATGCCGAGTTTCAGGCAGAAGGCACTCAATCTCGAGCCACGGTTCCGACCAGGCCTGATTGAAGCCACCCCCGCTTTCAAAGGTTACGTTGCCCCGGTCATACAGGGAATATGGCACATCCTTCATCCCTCTGTATTCCGCATTGCCTTTGAACAGTTCGAACGAAACAGTGCCAGTCACGAACTTGGCATAATAGTCAAAAAAGGCGAGTTTGCCGTTAACCATGGGACTGAACCATTCTGCCGAGTAGATCTCCCATGCCAGCGCCTGCGACATGTTATTAAAAGATGCACGGGTCTGACGGTCCATGACGACCTGGAGGATGGCGTCGTATACCTTTTGGAGAATTTTTAGAGCCGCGTGCTCATATACGCCGCGACATTTCAGATCCCCGAAATACCGATCCTCGAACATATCCACGACGCCATACCCATGGGGGCCGCAGATATCATTCAGCCGGTTAACGAGTTCGAAAAGGTTTTCAATGCGCCGGCCATCGATGTGGGTCGGCCACCCCTTTTCAAAGGTGATGGTGACTAACTGCGAATGATCCAGGCCGTTCTTGGGATGAACTGACATGGCCAATTTGACGAAATCAGTCGGCGTAAGCGCTTCTCCCAGCTGCCTCCCTTCCCAGGTGCATCCCCAGACATTCTTGTCGGAGGAACAGGGCTCTTTGGGGTCGGACGTAATGTGCAGACCTTTGCCAACGCAATGATCGAACATCTCCTGGCGACCCGGAAATTTTGCACGGAACGGTTCCCAGTTCCAGGGACCAATGACTTTGATGGTGGGGCATAACATCCTCATGCCCTTTTTGAAGCGCGTCTGGTCATTCCCTTTGGGCGTAGCACCGTGCGCCATGAACCCGCCGTTGTCCATCCCCCTCTTCGTCATTTCCTGCCAGGCAAGATAATCCTTCACCGCTCTAGCCAGAGCCGTGGAAAGGCCGTATCCGGAACCATAAACTGCCAAGGGCCGTATGAGCCCGCGGACCCCCCATTTGCAGAGAAGATCACGGCCGTCGAGGATTATGGCATCCACGGCACCAGCGTCTTTCATGTAGCCGGTTAGCTCTTGCATATCTTCTCCGGCCTGACCGAGATCAACCAGACCCGCTGTCACCCTGGCCTTCACTTCTTTGGCCAGATAGTCGATGATCGTCATCGTGTCTAGGCCGCCGGAGGCTAACAAAAAAATATTACGGTTTTCCAGAAATGCTAGGTTCATAATCCTGCTCCTTTTGCCAAAGATTTTTCACCCCTCGCTGGGGTGGTTTTTCCACAAGTTTTGAATGTTATCAAAACATTTGGTGCTTATTTGATAGCAGAAATTGCGAGTGATAGTCAAATAAAAAACCGCAGGCGAACTTCTGCCACCTGCGGCGCATTCACGAACAATTTGGACGCATTATAGTATTTCTTTAACGCCAACCACCTCGATCTTGTCCAATTCCCCCGGCGCAATGTGGTTGAAACACGCGGCCAGCTGCTTCAGCCAGAGTTTCTTTTTTTCGACAGTTTCCTCCGAGGTGTAGACCCACAGCCGATGGAATCCGTTGTAGACTGACAAAGTTGTTACATCCCCGTTTTCGGGGCAGAGCACGTCAACAGCATACCGAATCGGTATCATTACCCGGGCACTGACACCAAACTTGTCCAGTTGGTCCTGGACTTTGAGCTGGTTTAATTCAAGAATGTCCCGAGCAGCCTGCCTCTGCCGAAAAGTTTTCATTTTACGACCCATCGGGCCAAAGTCAATGTCCCAGCCCATCTTTCTGAAGTGTTCGTTGATGTCATGGCCACCCCCGGGAAGAACAACCAATGAGTATTTTTCCGAATTCTTACGCATATGTTCGTAAACCCCGGGATGCTCCAGCAATCTCCCACCGATTTTCGCAAAACCATTGAGCTTTGCCATAAGTTCAGCCCTCCTCAAGGCTGTTTTAGCAATAATATATTGGTAAAGAAGTGGATACAAAATAGCGCAGATGGAGATATTTATCAAGAAAAATATTCGTTGCGAAAGAGGTAATCCTTATCATTGCTATTTGAGTATTCAATCGGTTGTAATCTACGGCTTATTATAGTAAGATTTCAAAAAAGTGCCTGGAGGGACCATATGGGACGAAGAATTGCGAGAAGATTGGCTGGCGATCTGACAGTTAAAGATCCCAACGGGAAAAAATTTACCGGTTATATTGACTTCTCTAGACGGGCGAAAAACCAAAAAGGGCCCTACAACTTGATCTGGGAAGACGGAAAGAGCGGCTGTCTGATTCTCAATGCGAGAACCAGCTTCCGGAGGCCATACCGCAGACTGGAGTGCCAGGTCAAGCCGCCGGATGGCAGGCAGGAAGACGCCATCTGTTTCTGTCTTCCCTATCCCGAGAATATCGACACCAGCTGGGCAACGGGACAGCACCTTACTACGGGGCAGTTTGTGTCATGGTCCGCTTTTCTCAAGGCAGATTATCGGGGATGACAACATGGCCCCCCTATTCATGCAAAGGCGCGCCTTCGGGTGTCGCCTTTTAATTTAATACTAGATACAAGATACTAAATACAATATACTAGATATATGCTACAAACCTGGCAAAATATTCCCGCGCATCTGAACCCGATCGCTTTCAGCATCGGGCCGATACAAGTTTCCTGGTATGGGATCATGTATGTCGTTGCTTTCGCTGTTGTTTATTACCTTGTCCGCTATCGGATTCGAACGGAAAAATTGGGGATTTCCTTTGAAACGGTCCGGGATTTTTTTCCGTGGGCGATTGTCGGACTTCTTGTCGGGGCGCGGCTGGGAGATGTCTTCATATACGACTGGGCTTATTTCCAAAATCATCTCTCGCAAATTTTTCTCCCGTTTGATATCCACAACCACTGGCAATATATCGGAATTTACGGCATGAGCTATTTCGGCGGCCTCGTCGGCCTTGCGATTGTATTTTATATTTTTTGCCGCGCGCGAAAAATTAATCTTTTACAATTCAGCGACCTCTTCGCTCCCGCTGTCCCGCTCGCCTTCACCTTCGGCCGACTGGGAAACTTCATAAACGGCGAACTCTGGGGCCGCCTCACGAATAAATTCTGGGGAATGTATTTTCCTGCTGATTTTTCCGCGCGGCTCCGCCACCCATCCCAACTTTATGAAGCTTTTCTCGAGGGAATTTTATTATTTATTATTTTATGGAGTATTCGGAAAATCAAATTCCCCGTTGGCCATCTCACCGCTTTTTATTTGATAGGCTACGGAACAGCCCGCTTCACCGCCGAATTCTTCCGCGAGCCGGACAACGGCTGGTATTTCTGGTCGCTCACTTTTGGGCAGTGGCTTTCTATTTTTCTCGCAATATTTGGGATATCCCTGTTTTTTCGGATAAAATCACCCGAAAATCAGCCGGAACTTCACTAAAAAGACATTTTGTGCTATACAAATAAAACGCCCCTTTTTCTTGTATAAATCTATGGCGAACAATAAATTTGTAAAGCAATTTCCAGTGACGCGCTTGAGAACCGGTATGATGCAAATTGGCCTGGTTTTGGCCATTTTGTTTCTCATTGCCAAATTCAATTATCTCCTTTTCCACGTTTTGGTGGAATTTTCCGGCACGGCGATTAGCCTCGCAATTTTTCTCTTGGCCTGGAACGCCAGAAAATTCTCGAAAAACAATTACTATCTTTTTTTCGGAATGGCTTTTCTGGCTTCGGGAACAATCAGTTTGATTCACGCCCTCACTTATCGGGGAATGGGAGTAGTGGCAGAAACAACAAATGACTCCAATATTGCCACCCAACTCTGGCTCGCCAATCAGTATATTCTGGCCGCCACTTTTGTCATCGCCCCTTTTCTTTTGGGAAAGCGATTGAAATCCCAGTCCATTATCTTGAGTTATTTGGCCGCGTTAGTCTTTGCGCTGGTGGCTATTTTTTATTGGAAAATTTTTCCTGTTGCCTATGCGGAAGGAACCGGCCTCACCCCTTTCAAAAAAATCAGCGAATATGCCGTGGCCTTTTCCTTTCTTCTTTCGCTATTTTTTTTCTGGAAGCGCCAAGACCTCATGGAAAAAAGATTTTTTCATCTGGTTGCCGTCACCCTTTCTCTTTTCTTTTTTTCCACTATTTCTTTCACGCTTTATGTCGGAGTGTATAGTTTTCCGAACGAACTTGGCCATCTTTTGCGGGTTTTGGCTTTTTACGTGAGTTACCTGGCTTTGGTTGAATACGGGCTGATGAGACCCTACCATTCGATGTTCCGGGAATTGAGTGAGAGCGAAAAAGTGTTGAAAGAAGCCAAGGACGAGTGGGAGCGGACCTTTGACAGTGTTCCGGATTTGATTGCTATTCTCGACACCAAACACACAATCAGAAGAGTGAACCGCGCCATGGCGGAAAGGCTGGGAACATCGGAAGGGAAATGCGTCGGTCTTCACTGCTACAGCTGCGTGCACGGAAGCAAAGAGCCCATTGCCTCCTGTCCGCATTCGCTAACCTTGAAGGATAAGAAAGAACACATCGCGGAAGTGGAAGAAGAAAATCTTGGCGGAACATTCCTTGTCAGCACCACGCCTTTTTTTGACGATGACGGCAAACTGATCGGTTCCGTTCATGTCGCCCGTGACATCACCGAACGAAAGAAAATGGAAGATAAAATGGCCGATTTGGCCAAATTCCCCGATGAAAATCCGAATCCTGTTCTGAGAATGGATAAATCCGGAAAAATACTGTATCAAAACCCGGCCGCAAATAAATTGTTTTCCGGACTGAACGAAAGCGAGAAAAAAAATGTCACGTTCAGCTGGAAAAAAGAGGTGGAAAAAGCGATAACGCACGAAAGCGAAATGACGTCTGAACTTCTTGTCGGAGAAAAATATTTTTCCGTGATGGTCGCTCCGATAAAAGGATATTCATACGCCAATTTGTATCCTATGGATATAACGGAGAGGAAGAGGATGGAGATGGCCAAAGACGAATTCATTTCCCTGGCTTCCCACCAGCTGCGAACTCCCCTCGCGAGCATCAGCCTATCTTCAGAATTGCTTTTGAGAGGAATCAGCGGAAAAATGGATCCCGGGCAGAAAGAAAGCCTTGAAGATATTCACAAATCCATCAAGAAAATGTCCCTTCTCGTGAGCAACCTTCTCAATGTTTCCCGGGTGGAGATGGGAAATTTCGAAATCAATCCAGAAACGCTGCCCATTTCACATATCGTTGAGGATACGATAAAAGATTTTCTGCCCCTCTTCGAGGAAAAAAAGTTGAAGCTCGAAACAAAGATTGGAAAAGAAATCGCCATCCGGAATTTCGACGCGAACAGCTTCAATATTATTTTCCAGAATCTGCTTTCGAACGCGATCCGGTATACGCCCAAAAGTGGCTCAGTTTCCATTTCCCTCAAGAGAGATGAGAGTGGCATTTTGCTTTCCGTGGCGGACAGCGGGATTGGAATTCCGGAGGAAGATGCCAAGAAAATTTTTTCAAAATCATACCGCGCAGCCAATGCCCGAAGAAAAACCTCTGAAGGCGCTGGGCTTGGCCTTTATATGGTGAAAATCGCCTCGGAGCGCGGCGGAGGCAAAATCTGGTTTGAATCCCAAGAAGGGAAAGGAACAACTTTTTTCGTCTTATTTCCCGAGTAATATATTTTTCAAAACGATAAAATTGGGAACAAAAAACCCCGACGCGACGTCGGGGTTTTTCTTTTTGTTCAGTTTATTCATTCATCCTGTAACCCACGCCCCGCACTGTTTCGATTATTTTTCCCTCCGCGTCGCCGATTTTTCTTCGGAGATTCGTCACATGGACATCCACCACATTGGCAAAAGAGTCAAAAGCAAAATCCCAGACGTTCGAAAGGATTTGTTCCCTCGAAACTGCCACGTTTTTATTTCGCATCATGTATTCGAGCAGGCTGAATTCTTTTAGTGTTAGTTTTATTTCTTTTCCATTCCGTTCAATTTTTTTTGTCGCCGGATTCAAAGTTATTTCTCCCGCTTTGAGCTCAAGCGGAAGCGCCGATTTGGGACGACGGAGAATCGCCCTGATTCTCGCCAAAAGGACATCAAAAGAAAAAGGTTTGGCCAGATAATCGTCCGCCCCCGCGTCAAGGCCGCTCGCGACGTCCTTTGCGCTGTCACGGGCAGTGAGCATCAGAATGGGCAGGTCGATTTTTTTGGACCGCACCTCGCGGCAAATTTCATCACCGTTTTTTTGGGGCAGCATCCAATCGAGAATAACCAGGTCATAGTCTTTGTGATTCATGGAAATCCTTCTTTCGCCCGTTTCTCCGTCAAGAACATAGTCCACCGCAAAGCCTTCCGATTCAAGGCCTTTTTTCACAAGCCGCGCCAAATTTTCCTGGTCTTCGACGACGAGAATTCTCATATTTTTATTTTATACCTCTTTTTCCCAAAAAATCAAGGATTTTCTCTTCATGTTCTTAATCTGTTCTTAATGCGCTTTTTATATAATACGGGCAAGATTAATATTTTATTTTATGGCCATGAAAACACAACTCCAACGAAAAGAAGCAAGAACTTGCCCCTGCGAACTTTCCGAATTCTGCGGAAAGCGCACCGACGAGGAAATAATCGAATTCGCGAAAGTGAACAAAGAATGCTATGCCCTTCTTGTCGAAAGATACGAAGCCAAATTGGCGCGGTATATAAAACGCATAAGCAATCCCCCAAAAGAATCCGTCGAAGATATTCTTCAATCCGTCTTTCTCAAAGTTTATGAAAACTTGAACGCTTTCGACAGCAGCAATAAGTTCTCTTCATGGATATATCGCATCGCTCACAATGAGACCGTCAACTTCTGGCGAAAAGACAAAAAAAGATCTGAAACTGTTTCACTGGATGCCAATGAATTCTTGAGAAACACCATCGTTGACAGACAGAATATCGGTGAGGAAGTGGCGCAAAAACTCGACGGGCAAATCATATCGGATATGTTTGGAAGATTGAACCGAAAGCAAAAACAGGCGCTTGACTTGAGATTTGTGAACGAGCTAAGTTATGGCGAAATAGCAACAAAACTCGGAAAACCCGTGGGAACAGTCGGGACCCTCATCAACCGGGGCAAAAAAATGCTCCGCCTGGAGCTTGAAAAGGTCGGATTTTCTTCTCGAGTTTCATTCAACAATTCGCAGTAACAGGGAAATATAAAAGAAGGGAGGTGAGAAAAATGAATGGAGAACAAAACATAAAAACAGTAAACTGGCTGATTGTCATCGCCGGTCTTTGGCTCATTATCGCTCCTTTCACGCTGGGGTTTGGCGGAACGATGCTTAGCATGAACGACGTGATCACGGGCATTATCATTGCGATAATATCACTGATTGCCATCGGATTGCCGGAAGAAAGCCGATGGTTGAATTGGGTCAGCGCCATCCTGGGTATCTGGATTTTCATCACTCCTTTCTTCCTGGCATCGATTGGAAGGGTGGGCATGTGGAACAATCTGATCATTGGTGTGATCACCGTTGTCTTGGGAATTTGGGGAACCATGTCCATATCTTCGCCTTCTTCCTCCTCTTCTCAAATGTCAAAAGCTGTTTAGTCCTATGGGGGGACGACAAAAAGCCTTTTTGAAGGCTTTTTGTTTTAGTTTTTTATGATCGGACGTTGGTTTAGTTTCGTGATAAATATTTTCAGGATATAAAAATAATTCCAAAAAAATATTTCCGACACGCAAATAGCCATATCGACAATAATTATGCTATAGCATTTTTATTGTCGATACGATCTTGCTTTGTTGTTTTCTGAAAAATATTTTGTGAAAAAAAACAGGGCCGCCCGCGCATGGCACGAAACGACCCAGTGAATCTCCTTGGAACGGTCAAATGAAGATGACTTCACCGCTCCCCTCGACGACTTGGCCGATCTTATAGACCCCTTCCTCCCGAATTTCATTCGGCGAATAGACTATAAATCCGATGCCGTTGTTGAAGGTCTTGTCCATTTCACTCTGGGCCACGTTGCCGCGTTTCTGGATCAGGGAAAAAATCGGCGGGATCGGCCATGACCCTCTTTTGATGGCAACGGAACACCCCGGCGGAAGAATCCGCTGGGGATTTCTCGCCAGACCTCCTCCGGTGACGTTGGCCATCCCTGCGATTTCGTATTTATCATTTAAGTCAAGAATGCCCTGCCGATACAGTATCGTGGGCACGCTTACTTCCTCGAGCAGCGTCCTTCCCAATTCGGGATAATGGGCATTGAGACGCTCCCCTGCCTGATCCGGATCTTTGAAGTCGATTCCAAAAGTTGCCCAAAGTAGGCTGAAACCGTTGGAGTGCAAGCCGGAGGAGGCTATGCCATAGGCATACATGCCGGGAACGATTGACTCGCCCATAATGAGATGCCTGCGGTCCGGAAGGATTCCGACACCGAAACCGGCTAGGTCATATTCTTCCTCCTTGTAAAAACCGGGAAGCTCAGCCATTTCCCCCCCGCCCAGACCGAATTGCGCCATGTGGCAGCCCCGGATCATTCCGCTTATTATAGCCTTAGTCCGGTCCGGCTTCTGGACACCTTGGGAGATGTAGTCCAGAAAAACTCCGTGGATGAAGCCATAGACCAGAATGTCGTTGAAGACCATAGCTGCCAGATCGATACCCACCAGCTCATGGTAGCCGGAAATAAAAGCGGTCCGAAGTTTGGTGCCAACCCCGTCTGTAGAAAATCCAAGGACGGTCCCGCATGGCAATTCCAGGATGAAGGCGAATCCACCGATGGCGTTGATTGGTTTACCGCCAAAATACTTGTGCGTGGAAGCCGCATCTTCCCTGATTCGATCAACTGCTTCTTCACCGGCTTCAATACTAACACCGGCACCCTCGTAAGTTAGCCCCTCTTTTGGTTCAGTCCCGCCTCCAGCCATACCGTCACCTCGCAAAGTTTTTATGAAGTTTTAAAAGAAGGACCCTCCTCCGAAGAGCCCTCCGCGATTCCCTGCCTTCAGGCTAAAGGATATGCCGTTTTTAGGCAAGAAAAATCCCCGAGCCGAGATGGTCCGGGGAATGCTTCCACAACTTTCTTGAAAAACTTACTTTTTTTCGGGTTCGCGGCCGTGAAGACCGACGTCTCTAAACCGGCCTCCCGGAACGGTTTGGGGATCGCCGTAGCGACCCTCCAACACTTCGGGAAGTTCGCGGTGCACAAAACCTTCCCCGACCTGGATATGGGTCCCGCCGCCCCGAATGCGGCTAGGCGGATAGTGGGTTTCAGTGGCCGCTCCTCCCCCCGTAAACACCACGTGGCAGGCATGTTCGCTCTTGAGTCCGTCGAGCATGGCCTTCTCAGATCCATCCGGAGAAATTTCCAGAAGAGGAGGAATTTCCTCTTCTTCGGATAACTTACCTTTCTTTTTGTCCATTTAGCAAAGCCTCCTTACGATATAAATGGGTATATTTTCATTGCTATGACGTTGAAATTTAACGAAAAATCCGAATTTTGTCAAGAAAAATCCCCGCCAGGTCCTCCAGGTCCCAGCGGGGAATTTGAATTTTTTAATTCACGCGCAAATGTTTCACGCGGGTTTTTGTTGTTTTACGCCGCTAGCACGAGCGGCTCTTCAGACAGGTCCTCGGTTTCCATGCACCAAAGGAACATATTCTGGAACATACGGATCCAGGGAGAATTTTGGATATGCGACCATCCATCTGGCCACCAGCCCCACTGCCATTTGAGCACGGTGCGCTCGGGATGTTCCATGAACATCAGATGTCGTCCGGTCCGGTCGCAGAGAGCCGTTATGCCAAACGGAGAACCGCTCGGGTTGAAAGGATATTCTTCAGTTATCCGACCTTTGTCATCAACAAACCTGATCGGAGCCAGATTTTCGTCCAGGATCCGCTTCATCACCCCCGGCGTCGGCACGAAGATCCGCCCTTCACCGTGAGCACTGCGAACTCCCAAAATGGATCCTTCCATCCCCTTGAGATATATTGATGGGGAATCGAGAATAATGACGCTCGGGTTTCTTGATTCGAACCGCTCGCTGGTATTTTGATAGAGAGCGGGCTGGAACCGGTCATGGGTCTTCCACGGGGCGATGCCAAGGATTGCCATAAGCTGGCAACCGTTGCAGACGCCAAGCGTGAAAGTGTCCGGACGCGCGAGAAATTCGTTGAACTCGCGGGCAATTTTTTTGTTGAATTTGATCACTGCCGCGAATCCCACCGCCGAGCCCAGGACATCTTTGTAGGAGAATCCCCCCGGGAAGAATATTCCACGGAAATTTCGCAGGGATACTCTGCCGCTATCCAGATCTGACAATGTGACTTCCCACGGCTCAAAACCGGCCAGATAGCAGGCGATCCAGGCTTCTCGGTTGCTGTTGGTGCCCTCCTCCCGAAGAACGGCAATCCGGGGTTTATCGGCAAAATCTTCGCGTGTCTGGGGATACAGATCGGGATCGAAGGTTAGCCGATATGGAGGCTTGGCCTGGTCATAAAGCATCTTTTTCTGCTTTTCGACACAGGACCGGGTTGTTTGGTGAAGGTCCATGGAATACGACGTCTCGCGCCAGGCTTGCCGCAAATCGCGCATGTCTTTATCGATCACTATCCTGCCATTATGCGCAATGCGGATCTGCTTTTTGCGGGTTGTTTTGCCGATGATGCGAACGATGCCTTCCAAACCCGCTTCGGCGAAACGTCCCAGGAGCTGTTCTTCGTGTTCGGGCAGATATTCGACAATAAGCCCGAGCTCCTCATTGAAAATCATAGCCATGGCTTTGGCTTTTTTGTTGGATAACCGGACATCAAGGCCGCAGTTACCGGCGAACGCCATCTCTGTGAGGGTCTTGGCAAGCCCGCCCCTGCCCTTTGCATGCCCCGAAAGCAGCATCTTTTCCCGGATGAGTTCTTGCATCAGATCAAACGTTTTCGTGATACTTTCCGGATGATCCGCATCCGTGCATTTGTTCCCGACTTGTTTGATAGTCTGGGCAAAAACACTGCCCCCAAGACGGGTCTTGCCATGAGCGAGATCAATGAAAATGAGTTTGCTTTCTCCCGGACGCTTGATGTCGGGAGTAATCCGGGCATTGATATCCGGACAGGCAGCATAGGTTGTCAGGACCAGCGTGCTAAGCGACTTTACCAGTTCATCGAAAACCTGGGTGGCCAAAGACATGGAGTCCTTGCCGCCGTCAATGTCGATTTCCAAAATTTTCAGGAAATTCTTGAGAGCCAGAGCGGCATCATACAACCATGCCATCCCACCCGGCTGTTTCACTGGCAGCATCCAGTTGGCCGACATCTTGATCTCATCTCGTTTTGAAACGGCCACGAACATCAGTTTCATCAAAACTTCGGCCGCCACCATGCGAGCCATCGCCTCGGGGGAAATGAGGCCAAGGGTTTGACGCTGGGCAAATGAATTGGCTTCACCCACTGTTTCCAGATGACTGGCGGCGGTCAAGGCATAATCAGAGATCGGCACCTGGAGAGGCCCCGTCCTGCATCCTTGAACGACGAGTCCGGTCACACTGTCGTCGACTTTGTCTTGCGCCCATTCCATGGAACCAACTGCCAGATGTTTATAGGATAGCTCCATGGCCTTTTGAACAGACATATACTTGGGAATTTTGAGCGGCTTCAGTTTTAAGCGACGGCGATTGTCTTTGAAGGTCTTTTGGGGATAGTCTCCCAAAATGTATTTCAGTTCATAGTCGATGATCTTCGTTTCACCGTCATCAACCACGACAATCTTGCCATCGCCGGTGATCGAACCGATTCTCGCCAGCGGCACATTCTCCCGCTCGCAGATGGACTGCAGTTTTTCCCATCCTTCCGGCTTCACCAGAACAATAAAGCTTTCCTGATATTCGGCCACAAGAATGGCTACGCGGCGGATAGACTTGTCGCCCACCGGAATCTCGCGCAGATATACTTTCGCGCCTGCCGGGAAGACGGCTTCTTTCAGCGCGTTCATAACACCGCCGGCGCCCATATCCGTGATGAACTCGATAGGATTGTCAATGCCGAGGCAAACGCACATATAGATGACGAAATCAACTTTCTTCGCCATCTCCCCGTTGGCCCTCTGGACTGAAGCGTGATCAAGTTTTTCGATGTTGGAGCCGCCTTGCATACTTGAAGCGGCACCGCCGCCCAGGCCAATTTCAAAGGCTTGGCCGCCGAGCTTGGCAACCCACCAACCTTTCTCTGCCAAATTCTTGATTACATGCCGGCTGTCGATGAGGCCTGTCCCGCCAGAGAACATGATCGGCTTTACGTTTTCAATACGCTCGCCGTTGATTCTCATCCCGAAGGTTTCAAGAAACAAGCCTATCAGGGGCTCGCCGGCTTCGTTAGCATCACGGAACCCGCCATTGGTGGCGAAGATGAAAAATTCCAGCGGGGATTCAGTCCGCGGGTCGTATTTGAACGACCGGTCTTCCCACGGCAGTCTTCGCGCCGGATCATTGAGATTTCCTCCCATAAAGCCGGCGATGCCACCAACTGTGATTGCTCCTCTGCCGACAGCCGCATTATCCCTATAGCGCCCGCCTCTCCCGGTTGCAGCACCAGGATCAGCCGCCCATAAGCAGGGATGATTGTGCGTCTCGCACGTTAGCACAAAGTGATAAAGTAGCTTGACCATGCGAAGGCGCGAGGGCATTCCCGGACGTTCGGGTATGAGAGTATTGACTGTGAAACCGCGAATGGCTGAAGCGTTGTCGTGGAAAGCGATGATGCTGTTCTCGCGATTTTTGAGCGTGCTCCGGATCAAATCCATGAGCGTGAACGGGACAACTTCATCATCGATAACGAGCTTTGCCCGGAAAATATGGTGCCGGGAATGCTCGCAGTTCGAATTTCCGATGTCTCGCCAGGCTTCTACGGAAAGATCAAAACCAAAGATTTCTTGGACCAGATGGGCATAGTAGTTCATGTCGAACTCGTCCATCGCCAATCCATATTCTTTGTTTGCCTCGCGCAGAGCTTCAACGCCTTTTTCCAGAACCGGGACAAAGACAACGGGCTCCAGCTCCTTGGGAACCTCGAAGGTGTCTATCGGCTGGTTATAGACCGCCTCAACCATGGGGTCGTGAAGCATAGCTTCAACTTTTATTCTTTCCCCCTTCGTGAGCGGCCTCGAAGACAAAATTTGGAAACGCCGCCCCTGCTCGAATCTATTGACACTCCCCACGCCGATTTTTTTGCAAATATTCACGGCATTGGAAGAATCTGGAGTTTCGAAAGCAAGGCGAGGATTGACCTCAATGACGTTTTCTCCTCGGAGAAACGGTTTTTCGGAGAGACTAGCCGGCCGATGGCGGTTTTTCACCAGCCATCTTATCTTTCTCATCCGGCTGTTGGTGATCCTCCGGTCCGATTGGAGATAAAAGACTTTTTCGGTTTTTACGCCAGTGACGACGCGAACCCTCTGTTGAAGTTTTTTGCAGAGATCCGCCGTCCGTTCTTCCGACAGCAGTGGCTCTCTGTAAAACTTGTACATGTGGTGAACATTGGCCGCCGCCATCTCAACACCTTCCTTTCCCTTTTCGGGTTTTTCGCGGCTATTAGCGGATCTTAATTATCCCGCGCTCCGGCCACGACGTGATATTCGTCTTTTAGCTCAGCGGGAATCATCATACCGCGCAGATCCCGCGTGGCGTAAATAACTTTTCCGCCCTCGAGTCGCACGTGCCACTGAACCACATGATTCAGCACAAGGGATTGCACCTTGTGTTCCTCATCATTCACCCGCCGGGCCAAAGTTTCCGGAGTATCCCCCGAACAGATTGGCACCTGCCGAACAAAAATAATCGGCCCGCGGTCATAAACTTCGTCCACGAAATGCATGATGACGGCGCTGTGAGTGATTTCCCCTCGCCGATAGGCCGCCAAAACTGCCTCATGGACGCGGTGACCATACATATTTGGCCCGCCAAAGCGCGGCAAAGGCCCCGGATGAATGTTGATGGTCCGCGCCGGATCAAGTCCGGCCGCCAGTTTCAGCCAGCCGGAGAGCATGAAGAAATCCGCGTTGTATTTCTTCGCGAATCTTTGATAGTCCTCGGCTGTGTAGGGTCCCGGCCAATACTCAAATGGGGTCGTGAACTCATCTGCATATCCCCGAACGCCACCGTGTTCATGATTGGAAACCACTCCCACGATGTCAGCTTCAAGTTTGGGCGGAATAGACCGCATGGCCCTGACCATCGTCTCGAATCCCGACCCGCCGCCGGTTTTCGTTCCGGAGGCAAACACCAAAATTCTCGGCTTCGTTATGCTGTTCATAGCATTCTCCTTAGTTTATTACCGCGGAAATTTGAATTCGGTTATCATATTTTTCAGCACCAGAAATGCTGCTTGATCAGAAATTTACACAAATTTTCAGTTTTCAACGAGCTATATCATAAAAAAGACTAGCCCTCCAAATAGCCAGTCCTCCTGTGCTTTCAGGCTAACAAATACGGGCTATTATAGCAATCATTGACAAACGCGCTCCCACGTGCTACAATTGCCATCAGTTATCGAGTTAGGCGTAAGTATCCAAGTATTTTAGAATATTGGGAATACAAGAAAGTCGTTCGCCTAAGTTAGAGCTATTTTGACCCTGAAAAGTCAAGATTATTAAAAAGTTAGGCGAACACAAGATGTACGATCAAAACAGACCGCAGAGGCAGATGCACGATGTATCTTCTCTCGGACTCAAGTGCACAGAGTGCGGCGTGGACATCACGGAACTTCCGTTTGAGCCCACCAAGCGCGATGACGGCACTTATGGCCGACTCTACTGCCAGCCCTGCAATCGCAACCGAAGAAAAAGCTTCGGAGGCGGAGGCTCGGGTTTCGGCGGCGGCGGTCGAAGAGACCGATACTAAGTCGAACAATAGCAACCCCCCGCGAGGGGGGTTGTTTTTTGTTTTTTTGGCTTGAATGGTGCTAAAATTAAACCACTATGAAACCCGGTAAAAAAAATGTTTTTTTTGTCATTGTCATTCTTGTCTTTCTCGCGGCATTTTTTGCTTTCTCCGCCAAAAAGCCCGCTAGCAAACAGGAAAAAGCAAATATTGCCGATAACCAAGCCGAGAGTAGCCTGAAGGGGGAAATAGCGGAAACTGAACAGCCAGAGCCGGCTCCAGAAGAAAATACCGAGAAACCCGCGGAAGATCCAAAGCCCCAAATCCCCGAAAAATTTTCGCTCGATACCCCCTTCTATTCCCAGGCCCCGCTTTCCAAGTGGGACGCCTTTCACGAAGATATGTGCGAAGAAGCATCGGTGCTCAACGCCGCGCTATATCTCGAAGAAAAAAAGCTGACAAAAGAACAATTCGAAGCCGAGCTCCAAAAAATGCAAAACGCGGAGAAAAAAGAAATCGGCGAGTGGAAAAGCACAACCGTCACCCAAATCAAGAAAGTTTCCGATATATATTTTGATGGAAAAATAAAGTCAAAAATCATCGACAACCCGACTATCGAAGATATCGAGGCAGAAATTGCCGCCGGCCATCCTGTTGTTGTCCCTCTTGCCGGCCGCGACATCGGAAACCCCAATTTTACCCCGCCGGGACCGGTCTATCATATGCTGACCATCAAAGGATATGACACCCAAAACTTCATCACCAACGACGTCGGCACGCGGAAAGGCAATTCGTATCCCTACAAAAAAGGGGTGATTATGAAGAATATGCACGATTGGAATGAAAAAGACATCCACCTTGGAGAAAAAAGATTATTGGTATTGTATAAATAGGGATTTTGCTATATTATATAAGGAGCTTAAAACGTGAAAATACGCTATGTATTGCTTGGTTGATTTCCGAAACCGCCCCCAATACAAATATACTTTTCCTAAAATAGAAAAGGCGCGCGAGTGCCTCCGAAAGATCAAAAACAACCCGTTGGGCGTGACGGTTTTTTTTGCCGACGGCCGGAGAGAATATTTTGAAAACGGGCTGCCTCGAAGCTTTTTTGCTTCATCCAGAAAAATCACCCGGATCAAAAAGGGCTGCCACGCGAAATACCAAATTCGCGAAATGAACAATCTTGACGGAGTCCTCAAGAAACAGTCCCGAATGGAAACCGCGAGCGCCGCCAATTGGCGAAAAAAATCCGTCCTCTCTCTTTTTATGCTCGGCAACCGGAAAATTTATGCCGGCCTGGCTGTCGTTTCGCTCCTTATGTTTTCTTCCTCATTCTATTTCCAAAAACAATCGAGTCTTGGCGCCGCCGCGAATCCGGAAGGCGTCGGGAAAACTGAAGGGCAAGTCGCCGGCGCTATGGACGCCAAAACGGAAGGGGATGGAGAATCCTTGAATCTGGCTGACGAGGAAATTGTCATGAATCTCATTGGAAAAATCGCTGACGCGAAATCGGAAGAATTTGAAACCGAGCTTTTGAAATACGTCAAAGGCCGGCCAATGGAAGATATGGCTCCCTACATTGCCAAACAGCCCCGGATCGTTGCCGCCTTTCTGGTCGGGATAGCCATGAAAGAAAGCAAGTTTGGAACCTATTCCCCGAAACTCGACGGTCAGGACTGCCACAACTATTGGGGATTCAAGGGAGGCGGGACAACCGCTTCCGGCGGATATACTTGCTTTGGAACACCCAAGGAAGCAATTGAAGTAGTCGGGAAAAGGATAGCCAAATTGGTTGACGGCGGCCGGACCAACCCGCAGGCTATGGTCATTTGGAAATGCGGCTCGTCTTGCTCCTGGGATAACCCCGAAAACGTCCGCAAATGGATCGCCGACGTGGGAGTGAACTTCTATAAAATAAATTCAAAGGAGAATTCGTGATTTAGGCTTGTATAAGCCAAAAATACCAAGTCATACAAAGCCCCTTGACGCCCCGGGCCGCTTCTGCTAGCATAACCCTTGTCAACAATAAATGGAGTAGCTATTAGTGCTATTCTTTTTTTGTTGGTCGCAGGCGAAAAGAGGCTTCAAAAGGTCCTTTAGCCGAAGATAATCCTTGAAATATCTGCCAATGAGTAGCTGGAGTAAATCCGCTTTTTATGGGGGGGTTTATACCAAAACTCAAAAACAGGAAAATTGCCTAAGTTGTGATATCAAATACGAGTGTAAATATCGCAAATTCGCTGCCCAGCTTGAAAAATTCAAAGATCTCTCGGAAACCGGCTGGGAAAAAACAAAGTATTTTTCAAAGGTCTATAACAAAAAACTGAAAAACCATATATGGAAAAAGCAGGAAGTCTACCTGCCGGTTTTGATCGCGGTCACGCTTCTCGCGCTGGTTTTTGTCTCGAAAACCGCTTTTTCAAAAACCGCTGATCCGACCAACAATCTGCCGGTTGAGGATAAATATAACGTGAAGCTTATCGGAACGAACTTCACGAGCCAGACCGGAAAACTGTGCTCAAGTGAAAATGAGGAATATCAGAAAGATCTGGCCAAGAGCGCCGAAGCGCCCGACGCGAACGATCTCAAAAAAGACGTTCAGAAAATCGTGAAAAATACACCCATGGCCGCCATGGTAGACCCGATTTCTGAAAAAGACCGGACCGTGGCCGCTTTCATCGTCGGAATTGCCATGAAAGAAAGCAAGTTCGGAGTCTATTCTCCCAAACTTGCCGGACGGGACTGCTACAACTACTGGGGATTCAAAGGGGGCGGAAAAACCGTCGCTGGAGGATACAGTTGTTTCGCTTCGCCTGAACAGGCTATTGACGCCGTCGGCGGAAAAATCGAAAAAATGGTCGCGAAAGGCGTCCGGACTCCCGCCCAGGCTATTTCTTGGAAATGCGGATCGTCCTGCGCCGGACACGGGCAGGCAAACGTCCAGAAATGGATTTCCGACGTCGCCATAAACTTCTATAAAATCAATTCGTAATATATCGACAGAAAAACGGCCCTTGCGGGCCGTTTTTCTTATCCAAAATATTGCGTTACCGGTTATGCGTTATGCGTTATGCGTTACACGACTAATAATCCTTCAATTTATCCACCATTCCGCTCTCGCGGATTTTGTCGAGGGCTTTGGCTTCAATCTGCCGGATACGCTCGCGCGTGACCCCAAATTCGTGCCCAACTTCTTCCAAGGTATGCGTCACTCCGTCCTCAAGTCCGAACCGGATTTTGAGGATTTTTTGCTCGCGGGGCGTCAAATCCTTGAGGACCAACTCCACGTGGTCCGCCAAGAGCTTTCTGGCCGCGTTGTGGTGGGGCATCACCGTTTCTGTGTCCTCAATGAAATCGCCGAGAATTGAGTCGTCTTCGCTGTCGCCCACCGGAGTTTCGATCGAAACCGTTTCCTGTGAAATTTTCATGATGTGGCGCACTTTTTCGACTTCGATTCCCATCTCCGCCGCGATTTCTTCCGGCAACGGATCGCGCCCCAAATCCTGAACAAGACGCCGCGTGGCTTGGGTATATTTGTTGATAGTCTCAACCATGTGCACCGGAATTCGGATGGTTCGCGACTGGTCGGCCAGCGCCCGGGTGATCGCCTGGCGAATCCACCAGGTGGCGTAAGTTGAAAATTTGTATCCTTTTCGATAGTCGAACTTTTCCACCGCCCGGAAAAGCCCGATGTTCCCTTCCTGAATGAGATCGAGAAGCGACAGATTCGTGCTGCGGCCGACATATTTTTTGGCGATGGAAACAACAAGCCGCAAATTGGCTTCAGTGAGTTTTTGCTTGGCCGCCAAATCCCCTCTTTCGTTTCTTTTCGCGAGCTGCACCTCTTCTTCGCCTTTGAGAAGCGGAACCCGGCCGATTTCTCGAAGATACATCTGGACTGAATCGGAAGAAATATCGCCGAGATCCAGCGGAACATCCATGTCCTCGACTTTCTTGTCCTTGTGGTCATCTTCGTGTTCGGCGTCCTCTTTGATCACTTCGTCGGAACTCACCACTTTCACTCCGGACTTTTCCAGTTTTTCATAGAGTTTTTCAAGCTCGGCCACATTTTTCTCCACCTCCGGGATGATCTGAAGAATTTCGTCCTCCGTGACAAACCCTCTTTGCTTTCCGAGCTTCACAAATTCGTTGAGACTCCCTTTTCCCGTCGCCTCTTCTTCTTTTCCCTTTTTGACTGGTTTCTTCGGTGAAGAGGACTTGCCAAAACGGCCGCGCCGTTGGGCGAGCTTTTTTGATTTCCTTTTCTTCGGGACTTTCTTTTTCGGTTTCCTGACGGCTGTTTTTTTCTTTCCAACCTTTTTCTTCACAATTTTCTTCTTCGCGTTTTTTTTCTTCTTCTTTGCCATAAAAACTATTTATAATACTATTCAAGCTGGCTCGACAAATTTTGGAATTCCTGAAGCAACGCTTTCGCCGCTTTTTTATCGCCGGATTTCTCGGCTTCTTTTATTTTTTTGGAGAATTCAACTGTCTTTTCTTTGATCCTCATGCTTCTATGCCTTTTCAGTGATTTTTTGAGATCCTCTTCCGGAAAAGGAATTCTGTTTTCATCCCTTTCCACTTCAATTTCAAAGACAGCCTCGTCAATCAGCCTTTGGGCTTCAAAATCAAAAACCAAGTTTTTTATTTTCTCGGAATCTTCCCCCGGCTTTTCTTTTTTGATTCTTTCGATTATTTTTTCTGTCTTGTCTGAAAATTCTTTCGGGTCGATAGCCGCCTTTTGCCTTTCCGTCTCCCGGGGAAAAGCGAGCAGAAGGCCGATTATTCTTCTTTCCACCGCTTTTTCTTTTCCCGCGCTTTGGAAAGAAGCGTTCTCCTTTTGCCCGGCAGCCGTTTTCGGTTCGCTTTTGGCTTTTCTCAAAATTTCGACCAAGGCTCCTTCCCCGACACCCAGTTTTTCGGCCAGCTTCTTGATCCAGTGCCCCTTTTCAACGGGGTTGGAGATATCTTTCAAAACATTCAAAAGTTCTTTGGCGATTTTTTTCTTGTCGGCCGGATTTTTCGGGTCATGCCGCGAAAAGGCGTCCTCAAAGAAATATTCAACGACTTCCCGGGCCCCTTCGACCGCCTTTTCCCAAACGGCCTTGTCTTCCCGGACAACATCCGCCGCGTCCTTGCCTCTTGGCAACAGGACTATTCTAACATTCAAATCATTCTCAAGGCAAACTTTGGCGCTTCTTCTGGCCGCCGTCTGCCCGGCCGCGTCCATGTCAAAGGCCATCTTGATATTTTCCGTATAGCGCCTGATGACTTTTATCTGTTCCGGTCCGAAAGCCGTTCCGGAAACCGCTATCGTGTTTTGCAATCCCGCCTGCTGGGAAGCAATCACGTCCATGTTTCCTTCCACTAGTACGACTTCATCCCTCTTTTTGATTTCAGTTTTGGCAAAATTGAGCCCATAAAGCACTTTGCTTTTGTCATAAAGTTCCGTCTGGGGCGTATTTATGTATTTGGCCGTTTTTTCGTCTCCGCCGGGAGCCACCCGCGCCGCAAAGCCCACCACCCGGCCCATGATGTCTTGAACCGGAAACATAATTCTATCCCTGAATCTGTCGTAAGCGTTAGTATTTGGTATCTTGTATCTGGTATCCGGTATTTTGTTCTCGGAATCCTTTTCGACCAGCAGGCCAGTTTTAGCAATGTCCTCTATTTTATAATTTTTCTTCTGTAGAAACTCCAGCATATTCCTCCATCCTTCCGGCGCGTAGCCGAGGCGGAATTTTTTGATTGTTTCGTCCGTGAGGCCACGTCCCCGCAAATATTTCAATATTTTGTCTTGGCCTTTTCCCTCCCAAAGATTCTTTTCATACCATTTCGCCGCGAGTTCCAAAATGTTATATAGTTTCGGCTTTGCGCTTTCTTTTTCCCTATCGCCCTTCTCAAATCTTTTCAGCTCAATTCCGGCTTTTTGGGCCAGCTGTTCAAGCGCTTCCCGAAATTCAATTCCTTCCATTTCCATCACAAAAGTGAAAATGTCTCCGCCTTTTCCGCAGCCAAAGCAGTGAAAGCTCCGTCGCTCTTCGCTCACCATGAACGAGGGTGTTTTTTCATTATGAAAAGGACAGAGAGCCCTCCAAGCGCTCCCTGCTTTTTGAAGCCGGACATATTCGCCGACCAGATCAACGACACTTATTCTGTTTTTTATATCTTCAACGTCGGACATTGAATTCGCGTGACGCACAACGCAAAACCTATAACGCGTTTGGAAAATATTTCTAAACGTTCTGCGTTACACGTTCTACATTACACGTTATGAGAAGCTGCTCGTTTTCGCCTTGATCCCTTTGAGCCTGTTCAGCTCCTTCGCGAGCAGATCAATCTCTTTCGCCGTTCCTTCCGCCGCGACAACAATCAGCGCCAGACAATTCGAAACGCAGTGCCGCTCCACATTCACCCCGAGCCGGGCCATGATGAGCCGCCCGTTCTTCGTCAGAATCCGGTTGACGCTTGCCGAAAGGCCCTTCCGGTCGCTCACAAAGATCGTTATGGTCGCAAGATGCAATTTTTCCTTTTTACTCGGCATACTATTACTCTAAACGATAAGAGAAAAATACTCAAATTTATTCCTTTTTTCCAAATTTCCCCAATTTTCCAAATCTTCCTATTTTCCAAACAGCATTTTTTTGAATTCTTTCCTGAATTTTCGGTCGTACCGCGCCCGAACCAGCGTGTTTTTGAGCTCCCCTTCATAAAAATTTTTATCTTCGCCGAGAGAAAGAAATTCGCCAAAGGTCGCCATCCTCATTTTGATTTTTTCTCCCGTATCCGGATGAGGATTCTGCTTTTTTACGCAGTCGCGGGCGACGAAATTATGAACCGTCCAGACAATTTTTCCGTAAGGATTTATTTTCTTCCAGAGTTTCCATTTTTTGGAAACGTATCCTGTTTCCTCCAGAAGTTCCCGTTTGGCCGCCTCGAGAGGCGATTCCCCTTCGTCCACTCTTCCTCCGGCCAAAGTATTTTTGTGTTTTTTCCAATCCGGCTGTTTCTGCCGGAGCAAAATTATTTTTTCTCCAACGGTGCCAATCACATTGACCGTATCGGCCCTCACGAGTTTTTCGAAAATCGCCGATCTCCCATCAAACATTTTCTGCTTCCAATGCCACACGTCAAAAATGACGCCCTTGAAAACGCGCTTGGCGTTTTTTGGAAGTTTTTTTCTTTTTCGTGACATAGATAATTTATGATTTCCAGAGCCCGTGCAGGTTGCAATATTCCCGCGCAGTGATGTCTTCCGCCTCGACGCAAAATTCGGCCTCGGGAGCGTCTCCCGGTTTCAAATATTTCCGATAGGCTTTTCCATCTGCGAGAATTTCGATCCATTCGATATAGTGGGCTTCCTCCATCGGATGCGGCACCGACCCGACTTTCACTCTGACGCCTTTTTCTGTTTTTTCTATGACGGGCACGTGTTTTTCAACCGCCGCGTCAACCGTATTCTCGATTTGCCGAGCCATCGGCTCGCCGCAACAAACGAGCTCCCCTCCGCCCGGATGCAATACCTCGACAATATTCCCGCACTTGGCGCATTTGTAGATTTGGTTTTGTTCGGTCATATATTTGGTTCAGTGATTACGTTCTTTATTACTCTAACCTCGTCCAGTTTATTTCTCAACTTCCTCACTCCTATTTTTTTCTCCTAAGAGCCCATTTCGGCGATTCTCGGCACATCCCCAATTTTCGCTTTTCGAATATGCATATTCACTTGGTTGATTTTCTGACTGCTCTTGGCTGAACGCGAAACCACTCTCAGAAAAGGAGGTTTCTCATATATGTCACTTATTTTTCCTGTATAACAATTTTTTCAATTTTTCAAAGCAGTTCCAAAATATATTGCTGTCGCAATCATCGTCGCGCCCTTTCTCAACGACGATTCTGTATATGGGAGAGAAAAAATTTTTACCGTTTTTCGAATTGATGGTTTTTCTCAGACCGGACCTTGCCACTTCTTTCTGGTGTATCCTTATCGCGTCATTTTTCAGCAGCTCCTTGATTTCGGCTGATTTCATCAGAAATTCATACGCCGGGTTGATTCCGAAATTGGAGCGCTTATTTTCTTCGTCCGGAAAAGTTTCAAACGGTCCGATAAGCGCGATTCCCCCGTCCTTCATCACCCGAAATATTTCCAGAACCATCTCAACAAAGGCTCTCTTTGATGGAAGATGATCGTAAGTGTTGAGGCAAAGAACCCTGTCAAAACGGTTATCCTTGAAAGGCATATCCTGCCCTATTCCCGCGACCAGGCCGTATTCTTGGGCAAACCGTTTCACCAATAACCTATGGTTTTCAATCGAAAAGTCGGGGCTCAAAGAAACAACATCGGCATCAATTTTGGCGTTCTTTAGCCCCCTTGCCAGCTTGATTTCCGGACCGCATCCCAAATCAAGAACCCTTATTCCCTCAAGATCTTGCCTTCTGAAGCCAAGCGTCTTCTCATAATCATCCAAACTGCGTCCTCCTTCGGGCATTAGCGGGTGTTCTATTGTCCCTTTTTTCCATTCCAGATTATTCGCCACTGGATTTTTCTTTTCCTAATCTCCGAGATTAGGAAATTTATTTAATAAAAAATTTATCAACGTTTTTTTCTATGTATATTCCCGAAAACCGTATTTGTTCGGGGCGTTTCTTGCCCGTCAATTCCATTGAGATACTGAACTGGGTCGAGGACGGTCCTCGACTGAAATATTTTTACATTTCCAACTTATCGCTGATCCCCTGCAGCGCCTGAAGACCGATTTCAAGGAAATTTTCGAGTGAGATTCCGGCTTTTTCGCATTCGCGGATGAGTTCCCGGTCGCATTTCGCGGCGAAAGATTTGTCTTTGAATTTCTTTTTGAGAGATTTCAACCTGACGCTCGCAAGTTTTTTGTCGGGTTGCACAAGTGCTGATGCCACGATAATCCCGGTGAGAGTCTCGGCCGCCACAAGACAGTGCTCAATTTTTGTTTCGCGTTTTTTGCTGAGAAGTCCGGGTATCATTTCATTCGCGTATCCATGCGACTGGATTGTTTCAATGAGATAATCGCTCGCTCCGGAGCCGCGCAAAATTTCCACGGCTTTCACGCAATGCTGACTCTGATTTTCTTTGGTGAGGTCCCAATCAATGTCGTGGAGAAGCCCGATGATTCCCTATTCATCTTCATTTTCTCCCAAATGTTTCGCCACCGCCCGCATAATCGCTTCTGATTCCAGAAGATGCATCTTCGTCACGGGGTCTTTGATATATTCGTCAACCAATTTGTCCGCTTTTTCTTTCGTGATTCCAAGTTTTTCCATATCAATTTTCCAAAATATTTTTCACATACTCATATTCCGCTTTCATTTGCCCGGCGCTTTCACAGTCGCTTTCGATAATGATCGGCAGATGCTGTTTATCTTTCACGAAGTCTATAATTTCATCCTGCAAAGTTTCGACAAGCGGCCGATGTTCATGTTTTGTCACTTGCGGATTATATCCGCTCAAATGGATTTCGACGATTTTTTCTTTGAATGCTTCGCATAGTTCCTCAGGCAGATTTTTTCTTTCGCCGTTTGATTCAAAAGCGTGTTTCACATCGAAAGTCATTTTGAAGTCCTTATTTTTCTCGAAAATACCCTGTAGCTGTTCCGGCAAATAGAACGGCGATGGATTATCCTCACTCATATTTTCCACTGCCAGATCGAAAGAAAATTCATCGAAAACTTTCCAATCCTCTATTTCTGACGGGTGAACTACAAGATGTTTGCACCCAAAATGATCATAGGCTCTTTGAAATTTACGTAGAGCGTCACGATGTTTCGCGTCTTTTCTGAACATAAAGCCGTTTCCCGGGGTGTGAAGGGAAACATATTCAAAGTCATCCAACTTCTCTCCTGATTCTATCAAGTCGCCAAGCAGATTGATTTCTTCATCAGTCTTGGCACTAAGTTCAATCACGTTGCATCCAATTTCGCGGCAAATGTCAATTATTTCTCTCGAAATGGACGGGGTTTTGCGAAAAATCGCTCCTGTTGAAAATCCTAAAAGCATATATATTTTTCTAATACCTGTAAAAATCCGGCTTGTATGGCCCGCTTTCGGGAATACCGAGATATTTGGCCTGCTCTTTGGTGAGTTTCGTGAGGCGCACTCCCAGTTTTTCGAGATGGAGCCGGGCCACTTCTTCGTCGAGCTCTTTGGGAAGAACATGGACGCCGATTTCGTATTTTTTCGTCCAAAGTTCGATTTGAGCCAGAACCTGGTTTGAAAAACTCGAGCTCATCACAAAGCTCGGGTGTCCCGTCGCGCAACCGAGGTTCATGAGCCGCCCTTCGGCGAGAATATATATTTCATGTCCGCCGGGAAAAACATACTTGTCCACCTGCGGTTTGATGTTCATTTTTTTCACTCCCTTCGCGCTGTCGAGCTTTTCCATTTCGATTTCATTGTCAAAATGTCCGATGTTCGCGACAATTGCCTGGTCCTTCATTTTTTTCATGTGGCCAAGCGTGATGACATGCCGGTTTCCCGTCGCGGTGATATAGACGTCAGCTTTCCCGAGCGTATCTTCCACCGTCGCCACTTCATAGCCCTCCATCGCAGCTTGGAGCGCGCAAATTGGATCAATTTCCGTGACGATTACTCTGGCTCCCTGTCCGCGAAGGGCCTGGGCGCAACCTTTCCCGACCTCGCCGTATCCGCAAACAACCGCCGTCTTTCCGCCAAGCATCACATCGAGCGCCCGGTTGAGACCGTCCACCACCGAATGCCGGCAGCCATAGATATTGTCGAACTTGCTTTTCGTCACCGAGTCATTCACGTTGATGGCCGGAAAAAGAAGTTCGCCTCTTTCAAAGCGCTGATAGAGACGATGCACTCCCGTGGTTGTTTCTTCGGAAACACCTGCGACATTTTGCGCTGTTTTGTGCCAACGATTCGCGTCTTTGGAATATTCCTTTTTGAGCACTTTCATGAGCTCCTGAAAATCCTGCTCTGAAGAAGTATAATCTTTTTTGAGAAGCGCGGGATTGTTCTCAATTTCCGTCCCGAGATGAATCATGAGAGTCGCGTCGCCTCCGTCGTCGACAATGAGATCCGGACCCTTGCCGTCCCCGAAATCAAGTGCTTTTTCCGTGCACCACCAGTATTCTTCGAGTGTTTCTCCTTTCCAGGCAAATACCGGGATGCCCGCCTTCGCAATCGCCGCCGCCGCGTGGTCTTGCGTTGAAAAAATATTGCAGCTCGCCCAGCGGACTTTTGCCCCGAGAGCCACCAGCGTTTCAATCAAAACCGCCGTTTGGATCGTCATATGGAGCGACCCCGTTATTTTAGCATCCCTAAGCGGTTTTTCGGCAGAGTATTTTTTCCGAATCGCCATCAGCCCCACCATTTCTTCTTCGGCTATTTTGATTTCTTTCCTGCCCCATTCGGCGAGTTTCATATCCGCGACTTTGTAGTCTTTTCCCATAAAATTTAGAAATTGAATAATTTAATAATTATTTGAAAATTAAAAATTTAGAAATTGCCACCCTAACGGGTGGTCCCCCGCAGGGGGAAAATTATATCAAAGTCGAGCATCTTCTCTGTACGAAGCTTGATATCTTTTTTTAAACTCTGTAAGCGAAAAATGATGTTCCTGCGTCCCATATTTCTCAATCGCGTAGCTCGCCGCGACGCTCCCGAGCCGTCCACACATTCGAAGATTATATCCCTTATCCAATCCGACCAAAAATCCCGCCCGATACGCGTCTCCCGCCCCGGTCGGGTCTTCGATTTTTTTTGGCCGGCAGGCTTCAACCAAAATTTCCTGCCTGTCGCGG
Source organism: Candidatus Moraniibacteriota bacterium (assembly GCA_028716005.1). Lineage (GTDB taxonomy): Bacteria > Patescibacteriota > Minisyncoccia > Moranbacterales > UBA11712 > UBA11712. Next base: position 38,705 of record JAQUQQ010000002.1, read on the forward strand.
GTTTCAATTCGCGAACCTCTCTCGCTATACGTCGTCACGAGCGTTTCCGCGCGCTTCAAAATTTCTTTTTTATCCCAGCCTGCTCTTTTCTGAATCATTTTTATTTCATAATCATTGCCGACAAGAACGTTCGCCTGGTTTATGGCTTTTCTCAATTCGCTGTCCGTGAATGCCGGAATCTGCTGCCCGGGATCAAAAATTGTTTTGACGCCAAGACCGGCGCATTGCGACAAGTGTTTCAGCATCACGCTTATTTTGGTCGGGGAAATGATTGCCCAGCGGGGCTTTTCTTCTTTTTTTCTGAATTTTATCTCCGGCGCGGAGCCGAGAGCGCCGTTATAGAACGCGGTGATCTGGTTGTCGTCGAGATCGGTTGTGATATAGCACGAAGCGGTAAACAGTTTTTTATCTGTTTCAATTCGATCACCGCTTATTTTGATATGGCTTAGATATTTCAAATACTCTCCGCCGTCTTGTCCGACTGACGAAACAATAATCGGACTGCCGCTCAGCAATTTTATATTATACGCGATATTCCCCGCCGTCCCGCCTTTGCTTTTTTCCAATTTGTCGACAGTAAAACAGACATTCAAAATATGGATACTGTCCGGAAGAATATGATTTTTGAACCGGTCCGGAAAGTCCATGATATGGTCATAGACCAAGGAACCGGATACGAGAATTGGCATATTGTTATTTTTAGTTGGCGGAAGGGGAGGGATTCGAACCCTCGATACCTTGCGGTATACCCGCTTTCCAAGCGAGCGCACTCGGCCTCTATGCGACCCTTCCATTATTTTTTATCAACTGCTCAAACGCATTGCCGCCCTTATACGATTTTATCTTTTTCTCCCTCCTCATCGCTTCCTTTTTATCTGAAAATTTTTCTGTATGCACAAGCCTAAACGGACGCCGTTTTCTTGTCGATATATTTCTGCCTTCATTATGAAACTTCAAACGCATTTCGACATTACCTGTGTACCCTATATAATAACGACCGTCTTTCTTGCTTTGAATTATATAAACATAGTACATAACTTTCCAACCCCGCCGTGGCGGGGACTCGGCCTCTATGCGACCCTTCCTTGCTCATTTAGAATAACCCACAAATAAAGCAAAATCAAGCCGAAAAGCTTGATTTTTACAACTCAAAAGTATTTTTCATTGCTACCTCTCCATCTTCTCAATCGCAATCATTGTCTTGATGACCGTATCCGGGTTGAGGGATATAGAATCAATTTTTTCCTTCACTAAAAATTGAGCAAAATCAACAAAATCCGACGGCGCCTGGCCGCAAATTCCGACTTTGCGGCGGGCTTTGTGGGCTTTTTCTATAACTTGGCGGATGAGTTCTTTCACGGCTTCATTGCGCTCGTCATAGACATGCGCCACTTTGGCGCTGTCCCGATCCACTCCAAGAGTGAGTTGCGTGAGATCGTTCGAACCGATGGAAAATCCGTCAAAAATTTTTGAAAATTCCGCGGCGAGAATCACGTTCGAAGGAATTTCACACATAACGTTAACCTGAAGACCTCCTTCTCCGCGCTTGAGTCCATATTTTTCCATTTCAGCGAGAACTTTTTTTCCTTCCTCGACCGTCCGGCAAAATGGAATCATGGCTTTCATGTTCGTGAGTCCCATCACATCGCGCACTTTCTTGAAAGCCAGGCACTCGAGGCGAAATCCTTCTTTATAATCTTCGTCATAGTATCTCGACGCCCCCCGCCAGCCAATCATTGGGTTTTCTTCAGCCGGTTCGAAACTCTTTCCGCCAATCAAGGTCGCGTATTCATTCGTTTTGAAGTCCGACATCCGAACAATCACGTCTTTCGGCCAAAAAGCGGCGCAAATCCGCCCGATTCCCTCGGCCAATTTCTCCACAAAAAAATCTTCTTTGTTTTTATAGCCCTGCGTGAGTTCGTTGATTTTCTTTTTTTCCTCTTTTTCTTTCACTTTCTCGAAATGGATGAGAGCCATCGGGTGGATTTTGATATATTCCGTGATGATGAATTCTTCTCGGGCGAGGCCAACACCATCGTTTGGTATAAAACTCAAGTCAAAAGACTGATCGGGATTGCCGACATTCATCATAATCTTCGTCTTCGATTTTTTGATATTTTTGAGGTTGGTTGTTTTTATCTCAAATTTGAGAAGGCCGTCATAGACATGCCCCTCTTCCCCCTCGGCGCAGCAGACTGTCACCGGCTTTGTGTCTTTCACGGCGCTGGTCGCGTTTCCGGCTCCGACAATGCAGGGAATTCCAAGCTCGCGCGAAACAATCGCCGCGTGGGATGTCCGACCGCCGGAATTCGTGACAATGGCCGAAGCAATTTTCATGATTGGCTCCCAGTCCGGATCAGTCATTTCCGTCACCAGGACTTCGCCTTTTTTGAAATCCGCGATTTTAGCCACGTCTTTGATCACATTGGCTTTCCCTTGACCGATTTTTCCTCCCACTGCCGCGCCAGTGCACAAAATTTTGCTTTTTGATTTCAAAATATATTCTTCAAGGACATTCTTTTCTTTTTGCGACTGCACGGTTTCGGGACGGGCCTGGACGATATAGAGTTTTCCGTCTCGGCCGTCTTTGGCCCATTCGATGTCCATCGGCTTTTTGTAGTGCTCCTCAATGATGAGCCCCCACTTGGCCAGTTCCAGCGCTTCTTCATCCGTGAGACAGAATTTTTTTTGGTCTTCCTGCGAAACCGCCACGTTTTGAGTTGAAGCCCCGCCCCCGACGGAATAAACCAGTTTCGTTTCCTTGCTCCCCAGCTTTTTCCCGACAATTGATTTGAATCCCTTTCGAAGAGTCGGCTTGTGAACGATGAATTCATCCGGATTAACCTTGCCCTTCACGATATTTTCTCCAAGACCCCAGGAGCCGTTCAGGATAATCGCGTCCGAAAATCCCGATTCAGTGTCGATCGTGAACATCACCCCGCTTGAAGCCTCGTCGGAGCGCACCATTTTTTGCACTCCTACCGAAAGAGCGATTTTGAGATGGTCGAAACCCTTATCCACGCGATAGGATATGGCCCGATCGGTGAAAAGTGAAGCAAAACATTTCTTGATCGACTCAAGAATTTGATATTCTCCGGTGATGTTGAGATAAGATTCCTGCTGACCGGCGAAAGACGCGTCCGCAAGATCCTCGGCGGTCGCGCTGGATCGCACCGCGACGTCCACTCCGCCGGCGAAATGATTGGTATGATCTTTTTTGTCCCAGCTTATTTTGAAACTGCGGTGCGGATTATATTCACGGGAAAGTTTCGAGTATGATTCAACGATTGAATTTCGAAGGTCGAAAGGAAATTCCGCCGAAAGAATAGCCTGGCGCACTTTGTATCCTCGTTCGGCGAGATTTCGCATATTTCCCGTATCAAGGCCCTTCAGAATTTTTTTGATTTCCGCGTCCAGATTATTCTGGCGCAAAAAATAGCGGTAAGCTTCGGAGGTTATGGAAAAACCATCAGGAATTCTGATTCCATACTTGCGAAGATTCCGATGCATTTCCCCAAGCGAGGCGTTTTTCCCGCCGACAAGTTCGATATCTTTTATTCCGGTTTCACGAAACCAGAGAATGTATTTTGTTTTTGTATTGTATATCATGTATTTTGTATTATGTATTTTTTATTTTTTTTAATCCGCAGATCAATTTGTGTGCTACAATTGTTTGATTCGCAATTCTACTAAAATCTTCTTTTTGCAAATAGCCCACATCCCGTGCAACAGTTAACTGATTCTGAAGTTCAGTCAAAGAGCCTAACGCTATGGCATAAAATTGTAATTTTTCTTTGATTGTATTCCGGCTAAAACCCTCTGCGATGTTAGAAGTTATAGAAACAACGCAACGCCTCATCTGAATAGTTAATCCGAAAAGTTCTTCTTTAGGAAAATTTTTTGTAACTTCATAAACTAAAAGGACGAGTTTATGTCCTTCTCGCCAAGCATTTAAATCTGTGAAAGATTTTATTTTACTTCCCTCCTTAATCATACACTATACGCTATACAAAATACACTATACACTAAGAAATTTCCTCTACCTTCACCAAACTCATATGCTCTTTTTTCATGTGCGGGCGTCCGGCGACAATCACCACTTTGTCTTTTCTTTTCAGCAGCTTGTTTTTTTTGAGAGTGGCGATTGATTTGTCCAGAAGTTCGTCCAAATCCCGGCAATCCGGAAGAACGAAACTTTCCGCTCCCCAGACCAAGGTGAGCTGATTGTGAGTTTTTTCTCGGTTGGTCATCACGAATAATCTCTCTTCCGACCGGTGCCGGGCAATTACTCGAGCCGTAAAACCAGAAACGCTGGCGGCAACAATGGCTTTGGCCCCGCTGTCCTTCACGAGTTCGTGGGCTGATTGGGCAATTGCTGACGAAACTGACATTTTTTCATCGCTCAAAAATCCATGCTCGAGGTCGTCAAAAGGAGACTCCTCTGTTTTTTCAATTATTTTTCTCATCATCCTGACAGCTTCCACCGGATATTTCCCGCTGGCTGTTTCCCCCGAAAGCATCACGGCGTCCGCGTGATCAATGACCGCGTTTGAAACGTCCGTCACTTCCGCTCGCGTCGGACGAGGATTCCGGATCATGGAGTCGAGCATCTGGGTGGCCACAATGGCCGGCTTTCCGGCTCGCAAGGCTTTCGCTACCATTTCCTTTTGAAGAATGGGGAGTTCTTCCTGGGGCATTTCAATTCCCAAATCTCCCCGGGCAACCATAATCGCGTCGGAAACTTTGAGGATTTCATTGAAATTTTTGACTGCCTCCCTTCTTTCAATTTTTGCGACCACCTGGGGAATCCTTTTTTCGTCGGATATTTTTTTTCTTATCAATTGCTGGAGATCTTTTATTTCTTTCGCGTTCCGGACAAAAGACATGGCCACAAAATCCGCGTCTTGAGAAAGAGCAAAATCCAAAACTTCTTTGTCCTGGCTCGTCAGCGCCCCAAGTTTCGCCGAAATTCCCGGAATATTGACTCCTTTCCTCATTTTGATGACCCCGTCGTTTTCAGCGCGACAATGCAAACATTTTTTATCTTTTTTGAAAACCGAGAGCTTGATCAGACCGTCTTCAACCAAAATTTCATTGCCTACTTTGACAAGCTTCGTCACTTCGGGAAGATCAAGAAAAATGTTTTTCTGCCGGCCACTTTTTTTTGCAAATCTGCGGTTTCTGCCAGCTACCAGCAAAGTTTCACCTTTTTTGACTTTCACTTCCCGGTTCCCGATTGTTCTGATCCTTGGCCCTTGAAGATCGGCCATTATTCCGATTGGCTTTCTGATTTTTCGGCTCACCTCGCGGATACTCTTGATTGCTCTTTTATGAGACGCGAAATCTCCGTGCGAAAAATTGAGCCGGGCAACATCCATTCCCTCCCTTGCCATCTGCCGAAGCACTGATTTTTTTTCTGAAGCCGGACCGATGGTGGCAATTATTTTGGTTCTCTTTCCGCCAGAGGCGGATCCGCCTTTGGCGGACATTCCATCATTTGTCATTCCCACATTCAATCACATATTATAATACATTTTTACTATTCTAGTATAAACCAAAACAGACAACTCGAAAAGCGCTGTCTGTTTGGAAAAATACTATTGCGCAATAGCAATTTAGTTGATCAGCTTGAATCCGCCGATAAGCGGCAATGCTTTCATATCGCCTTTCGCAGCGTTGATTATTCCCATAATCGCAACCACGATGAGAAATATAGTTCCCAAAGGCAGAAGAATAAACCAGCCAACGAAAGGTATGATACCGCCGACAATATTCACGACAACCGCAGCGAGAAGCAGATTGAGCTGCTGATTGGCATGAAATTTGGCGAACGGACTGTTTTTGGCGTCAGTCACGAGCGGAATGAAAAACAGGATCGGAATGATGTAGCCCACAATTCCCATCGCTTTGTTTTTTTCCACGTCCTGCGGATCTCCTTTTTTTGCCTCTTCCATAAATTCACCTCGCTTTCTTTTTTATTTTGTAGAATTAGTTCGCTGATACAATTATACATCATACATCCATCCCTCGCAAAGCTTTCACTCGCTGGGCAATTGGCGGATGAGTTTGAAATAAGTTCGATATTTTTTTACCTCGGAAAGGATTGGCGATGAAAAGATGGGCAGTCGCGCGATTGGCGTGGCGCATTGGCGTCGGGTCAGCGGAAATTTTCTCGAGGGCGCTCGCGAGCCCCTCGGGGTATCTTGTCAGCAGCGCTCCGTCTGCGTCCGCCAAAAATTCGCGCTTCCTTGAAATGGCCAGCTGGACAAGCATAGCCGCGATCGGAGCCAAAATTGAAAGTATAATCGCCGCGATGAACAATATGAGGCCGAGCTGCCCTCCTTCCCGGTCATTGTCTCGTCCCCCAAACCAGGCCCAGCGGCGAAACCAATCGGCCATGAGAGCCACAAATCCAACCAGAACCACAATGACCGTCGAGAGGAGGATGTCCCGATTGCCTATATGCGAAAGTTCGTGAGCGATGACGCCTTCCAGCTCTTTCTTTTCGAGTTTTTCAATTATTCCCGTCGTGAGACAAACAACCGCGTGTTCGGCGTTGCGCCCTGTCGCAAAGGCGTTTGGTGAAGGATCCTGGATAATATAAATTTTGGGGACCGGTAATCCGGCGGTTATGCAAAGATTTTCAACAATATGAAAAATTACTTTCGCGTTGTCGTGCGTCACTTCTTTCGCCCCGCTCATCGCGAGAACAATCTTGTCGCTCCACCAGTATGAGGCGAAGCTCATCAGCGCGCTGAAAACAACCGCCACCACAAGAATGACAGAATTGTTCATCGCGCCGGCAAAAATATATCCGACACCGATGACAAATATCAAAAAACCCGTGATATATATCCAGGTAAGACGGGTGTTTTTGTCAACTTGATTGTATATAGTAGCCATAAAATTAAAATCCTAAATTCTAAACACTAAATCCCAAACAAATTCTCAGCCAGAGGCTGATCCGCCTTTGGTGGAAAATTATCAAAATTCAAATGACCAAACTACTTTTGACTTTCGTCATTTCGAATTTTGATATTATTTAGGATTTCGAAATTAGGATTTAGGATTTTGATAACTAAAATTCAACTTTGACCGCTCCCTTTTCGCCTTCCGCTGCTTCAAAAAACTCCCGGGCAGAGAATCCCAGCATTCCGGCAAAAATATTGTTTGGGAAGACTTGGATCTTTGTGTTGAAGTCGCGCACATTGCCGTTATAGAATCTTCGCGAGGCCTGGATTTTGTCTTCCGTATCCGCGAGTTCCCGCTGGAGCTCCAAAAAGTTCTGGTTGGCTTTGAGGTCGGGATAGTTTTCCGCAACCGCGAAAAGGCTTTTGAGGGTCTGCGAAAGCATATTTTCCGCTTGCGCCTTGTCCCCCGCGCTCTGGGCTCCCATTGCCCTGGTTCGGGCTTCGGTCACTTTCTCAAAAACTTCCTTTTCATGGCTGGCGTATCCTTTCACCGTCGAAACCAGGTTCGGGATGAGGTCATACCGCCTTTTCAGCTGGACATCAATGTCGCTCCAAGCTTCGTCTACCCGGTTTTTGAGCCGGATGAGCCCGTTATAGACCGCAATCGCCCAAAGAACCAGGACGACGATTATCCCCAATATTACCCACATAAACATGGATTTTTTGTTAATAATTACCAAAAAAAGCTATTTCAACTTATCTCGCGGAATTTTTATTTGACTTCGGCAGTGTTTTTTTCCATCGCCGCTCTTATCAATACGCGCGAGAGCGATACATTTTCTTTTATTTTATCTTCCTGATCACCCAAATAACCAACCGATGAATTTTTGAAAACACTCAAACTAACTTTGCTGTTCTCGGCTCCGGCCACGGTCCCTGATCTGACACCGATCATTCCTTTCAGTTCATTTCTATAAACCCAGCCAAACTGGATGAGCAAAACCAATAGTAGCACCGCTGACATTGAGAAAGCAAATTTTGGAAAAAATCCCGTCCGGGAACCTGTGGAAACAAAATTTGGCGAAGAATACTCGGACCTCTTCAGCCAATTATCGATAACCGGAGAATGCGCGGTCGGCATAGGCTGGTTCTTTTTTTCTGGAAAGAATTTTTTCGCCTCAAGAACGTTCGGAGCCGCTCTTTGAAACACTGGTTTTATGTTTCTTTTTGTTTTTAGATTAATCGTCTCAAGCTTTTTTCCCGCCACGAAAGATTTCTTGAGAACTGGCTTGGGATTTATGATTCTCGGCGCTATAATCTTCACTTCCTCGCTTTTCGAACTTATGATTTTATTTTCCTCCTGCGCGGGATCTTTTGTCACGGGGCGGACAATCCGAAAATTTATCCTACTGTCTGCTTTCGCAATTTTTTCTTCGGACGTTTCAAGCGATTTTGTAATCTTGATTGAATGCTCCACAATTTTCTCAAGAGGCGCTGTTTCTTTCGCAATGATTTCCTTCTCCAGGCCGATTTTTTCTTTGACGGGCATCGCCGAAAAAACAAGGGGCTTTGCTTCCGCTTTTCTCGCCTCCGCGTCAGCCAAAAATTCTGAAAACCATTCCATTTTTGTATACCAGCGCTTTCCGATCCGGATTGATCCGATATCGCCGCGGCGCGCCAAAAGACCCAAATACTCCTGGGCGTATTTTTTTTCTTTGGCAACGGCGGAAAGCAAAACGACATTTTTCTTGAAGTCCTCCATGATGAAATAATAACATAAAACGAAATTTTAGGCCACTGCCAGCAACCCGATATTCACCCCGCACCACAATAAACATTGTTCCAGCCAATTATTATAAAATCAAAAATATCGGATTGTGGTGCGGGGTTCCTTTCTCCTTTCATAAAAAAAGAAAATTTGCGAAAAATATGCTGTTTTGGTAAAATTCATCCATGGACTGGAAAAACTATATAGTCATAATCGTTCCAATCGCCGTCGGGCTTTTCACTCAAGCTTTGAAATTTTTTCTTTATTCACTGAAGCACGGATTCAGGTGGGAATATGCCTTCACGCATGGCCACATGCCCAGCGCTCATACGGCTTTCGTCATTTCAACTCTCACGAGTATCGGCTATTTTGAAGGAACAACCTCCGGAGTTTTCGCTCTCGCTTTCATCTTTGCTTTTATTATTATTGACGATGCTGTGCGCCTCCGGGTATTTCTCGGAGACCAGGGAAGATACCTCAACATGCTGGTTGATCAGCTCCCCGTAGACAAGAAAAAATTCCCTCGCCTGAAAGAGAGAATCGGCCATCGCATTTCCGAAGTTATTGCTGGCGGCGCTATTGGTCTTATTTTTTCATTTGTTCTGATAAAATTTCTCGAATCACTCTAGGGTCGTTCCAGGGAATCCTTTTTGCGCCGACTACCATTATCTCTTCCGCCCCTTTCCCGGTGACGGCGACTATATCTCCCGACTTTGCAATCTGCAAGGCTTTTTTGATGGCTTCGCGACGATCAAATATCCGCCAGGCATTTTCGTTTTCTTTTTTGTGTTTCAAAACTCCAGCAAAAACTTCGTCAATAATTTTTTGAGGATCTTCATTATACGGATCTTCATTGGTGACAAAACAATAGTCAGCATGTCGCGCCACAATTTCTCCCATAATCGGCCTCTTGCCCCGGTCTCTTTCTCCGCAAGAGCCAAAGACGGCGATTATTTTCGCGTTTTCTTTTTTTAGCTTGTTTATATAATTATATAATTTTTCGAGCGAATCCGGTGTCACGGCGAAATCAACAATGATTTCGAGTCCCCGGTCATTCTCAATATGCTCCATCCTGCCGGACACGCCTTTTATTTTCGCGAGAGCCTGTGAAATTTTCGGCAGCGCTATATTTTGTGAAAGTCCCACGCACGTCGCGGCCAAAGCGTTTTCGACATTAAATTCCCCCGGCAAATTAATTTGGAAGCTAGTATCTTGTATTTGGTATTTGGTATTTTCTGTCCCTAGTTCAATGTTTTCGGAAATAATTTCGTGGAACGTATTGAACTGTGTTATGCGTTCTACGTTACGCGTTGCAAGATGATATCCGTATTTATCTTTTACTCCATACTTTAAAAAATCCTCTGCTTTTTCCATTGCTAAATTAACCACTGTTGCTCCATTTATATTCTTCGCTGTCATCGCAAATAGCTTTTCTTTCGCTTTCGCATACTTTTCCATCGTTTCGTGGTAATCAAGATGTTCCCGCGTTAAATTCGTTATCGCCGCCACATCGAAATCGGTGCCCCAGACGCGGTTTTGGTCAAGTGAATGCGAAGATATTTCGAGAACGGCATAACTGCAACCCGCTTTAACGGCTTCGCTCAGATGTCTTTGCAATCGCCAGCTGGAAAGCGTCGTAAACTTTGTGTCGTTCACCCATTCTTTTTCGCCGATCTTGAAATTTATGGTCGAGGCTACGGCGACCTTGTCGCCGGCCTCTTCCAGAATTTTGGCTATCATCTGCACCGTCGTCGTTTTGCCGTTCGTTCCCGTCACTCCTATAGCTTTCAATTTCCTTGACGGAAAACCATGCCAAACATTCGCGAGAACCGCTTGGAAAAGATGATATATGTTTTTGACGGATTGGGGAATGATCTTTTTCACCCCGTTAGAAATAATATTTAATGATTTTATTTTCTTGTTAAATTTCTATCTCCCGTTAGTGGATTTCTAGCGAGGTTCACGGCTTTATTCTTCTTAGTGTTTTATATATCCAATATTTCGTGGGATTCAAGATTATATCATAGCATCCAGGAAATTCAATAGTCCTTGTCTCCGGCGCAAAGCCGGTTTTGAATTTTGTGATTCCTGCCCAGTTTTTGTATTTAGTATTTGGTATCTGGTATTTGGTATTTACTCCTCCGAGATCGTATTTTATACAGCCATTCTTTTTTGCATCGATAATCGTTTGCCATTGGAGAAGATACGGCGCCATCGCATCGCGATGCGCGTTATCCGACGCCCCGTGCATATACGTCGCCGTTTTTCCAAAAAACAAAACCAAGTTCGCGGCAATAATTTTCCCCTCATATTCGGCAGCATATAGTTTCAAAATTTCCGGTGGAATTGTTTCGAACATTTTTCGATAATAGTTTTCGGGATGTGCCGTAATCTTATCCCGCTGACTGGTGATTTTCACTAGTCTCAAAAACTCTTCGATATTTTCCTGCGCTATACGTTCCACGTTATGCGTTATGCGAACGCCTTTCTTTTGAGAAAGGCGAATATTGTACCGCGTTTTCTGCTTCATTCCTGCCAAAATTTCTTCTTCGCTCTTCGAAATATCCAAAACCAATATTTCCCTCGGCTGCATATTCACCGGTGATTTTTTCATTTTTTTCTCTTTCGACAGACTTTCTTTTATCATCTCCAATCCTTCCGCGCTATTCGGCTCAACCCGAATCCAACCAACATTATTTTCTTTCGACAGACTAATTAAATTATCAAGAAAAATTTTTATTTTCCTCTCCGCGTTTTGCGTTATGCGTTTTGCGTTGTGCGTTACCGGTCCCCGTGGCACATAAAAATAATTCCCAACAAGAGGAAGCGAATGCGCTATCGCATATGCATATATGAAAGCATTGCCATTTTCCTTTTCCTCCAGCTCAAAAGTTTTTCGACCGACACTTTCCTGAAACTTCCGCCAATAAACTGATTGCAAAAAGCCCCCATGAGGGGAATTTTGTTGAACAAAATCAAAAAAATTCTTCTCCATATACCAAATACTAGATACTAAATACCAGATACTACTTCCCAAGATTCTTGAGCGCCGCCCGCACTCTCTCTGAAATGTCTTTTATTTTTTCTGGAACATTTTTCAAGGCTTCACGAGACTGGGTATTCGTGTATCCTAACGAAATCAGCGCTTCTATCGCTTCGGAATCGGCTTTAGCCGAACCTCCATCTTCCCCCGGAAGCTCAATGATACGATTCTTGAGTTCAAGGATCACCCGCTCGGCCGTCTTTTTTCCAACTCCCGAAACGCGCGTCAGAATCGATGAATCGCCCGATATCACCGCCGCCCGAATTGTTTTCGGCTCCGCGATGGAAAGGATTCCCATCGCAGCTTTCGGCCCGATTCCGGAAATGGAGATGAGCAGTTCAAACATTTCGAGTTCATCCAGAACCAAAAACCCGTAAAGCGACAGAGTGTCCTCGCGAACATAGGTATGGGTGTATAATTCTATTTCCTCTTTCCCGGCGATTTTCCCCATTGTAAAATCAGTGACGAATATCTTGTATCCGACTCCGGAAACGTCCACGATGACGTAGCTGTCGCGAAAAAAAGCGATTTTTCCTGTTATTTTGGCAATCATATGTTTGTATCTAGTATATAGTATCTGGTATTTGGTATATTTTTACAATACCTCGCGACTATTTACAAAAATAACTAACTGTGTTAGAAATATAGAGTGTTTTCAACCATTTTAAATTTTCAATTGTAATTTTTAATTTTTTCAGCCAAAGGCTGATCCGCCTCGGGAGGACATTTTAAATTTTACACTTGAGCGATAGCGAACATGCCAATCAAGCAGAGTGCGAAGAAGTATCTGCGCGCCTCAACAAAACGGACCGCGCAAAATCTTTCGATCAAAAAAGATTTCCGAGACGCGGCGAAGAAACTCAACGAACTCGCGAAAGCCGGAAAAATTGAGGATGCCAAAAAAATGTTCCCGACCGTCCAGAAAGCCCTCGACAAAGCCGCCAAAGTCGGCGTCATCGCCAAAAACACCGCCGCCCGAAAAAAATCGCGGTTGGTGAAGATGATGAAAAAAGCAACGAAATAGTTTGTCCGGATATTGAAAAGCCCCGACGTATGCCGGGGCTTTTTTTACTTCTTCTTCAATTTCCTTCTATAAACGCTCGTATCTCTTCTATCAAATTTCAGTTTTTTATAAAATTTATGGGATTCGGCACGATCATTACGACTGGAGAGATCAACGTGCTTGGCGCCGTTTTTCTTGGCCCGGGATATCATATGGCTTATTATTCTCTTCCCGTGCCCTTTTCTTCGATGTTCCGGACAAACAACGACATCTTCAATCCATGCCGATTTTTTTACAAGAGTTTCAAAATAGTGAAGGCTTCCCATGCCAATTATATCTTTTCCAAACTCCAACAGATATATCTCTAAAAGATGGTTATTCAATAACTCCCGAAATCTCTTCTTGTTGACTGTATAATTGTTTGGTGATAAATGCCCTAACAAATTATTGATTGAGCTAATCAACTCATTCGTCAGTTCCGCATTTCTCTGAATTTTATATATCTTGTGTTTCATTTTGCGTTATGCGTTATTTGTTGCGCGGATCAAACTCCCGCAATGAACTTATCCAGCGCCAATCCAACCTCAACTTTTCCCGTTTTCGCTTCGAAATCAATTTTGCAGAGATTGTTATACAACTTTTTTAGCTCGGCCAGCGAGAAATTTCTCCCTTGCTCGACGCTTTTTCGGGCGACATAAGGATGAATCTTGAGCTTGGCGGAAATTTCATGCGGCGGCGCGTTTTTTTCCGCAAGCGGTTTCACTTTGAGAAGGTTCCGGAACTGGAAAAAATACATTGAAAGAAGATAATAGGGATCTTCACCCGCCTCGAGATGATCGTGGAGCAGTTTCACGGCTGATTTTTTGTCTCCGCGGGCCATCGCGTCGATTGTTTCGAAAATATCCGTGTCAATTTTCGATTTCACGAGAAGTTCGACATCTTCTTCGGAAATTTCTCCTTTGCCCCTGAAGGCAACCAATTTTTCGATTTCTTTTGAGAGAAGCGCGAGATTGTTCCCGACAAAAATTGAAAGTTTCCCGGCGGCTTTTGGGCTGATGGATACTTTGTCTTCCCCAACTTGCCCGCCGAAGCCTTGGCAAAGGCGGGTCTCTTCAATCACCCAACTTTTCAGTTTCACTCCATCCAAAAGGCCGAACTCCTGTTTTTTCGATTTTTCAAGAAGAAATTTCGTCAGCTTCAATTTTTTGTCGATTTTTTCTTTTTCCCAAAATACGAAGGTGAGATCTTTCATTTCTCCCTTTTCCGCCTTTTTTAGAAAACCGAGAAGCTCCAAATCTTGCGCCGCTGTTTTATTTTGAAGAATGTTTTTCACGATTGCCAATTTTTTGTTCGAAAACAATCCACCCGAAGAAAGCTTGATGAGCATTTCATTGATTTTTTCTGTCGGTTCGGCAAAGTCAAAAACAAAAAGGGTGCTGCCCTCTTTGTAATTTTGGAGAAATTTGTCTTTTACCTCGGCGAGTTTCCGGTTCGATCGAAATTCATCCTCGCCATATAGAAAAATTATCATGGAACGTGAAATGCTGAACCCAAAGCGCCAATGATTTTATTTTTGGTTATGTTTTCGTTCCACGTTGTGCGCTATGCGTTACGCGACTACGGCGTCGGTGTCCATTTCAGCGCCTGTCCCGGCTCCAAAACTTCCACCCAGATTTGTCCCGGCACGAATTTCACTTCCTGTCCGGACTCGTCATACATGAAAAGCTTTGACGCCCATTTCGATTTGTCTTTTTTCCAGCGGCCCTTCATTTCTTTTCCGTTGAAATAGTAGAACGCGTCTCCCTCGCTCACGCTGTCAAACTGCGGATCGCCGATTTGAACGTTGTTGTATTGACCTTCAATCTGCTCGGAACTGGCGATGACAACCGCCACATTTTTCGGCGCGAGCCTTTGCCCGTTGTTGGCATCAGTATCCTCCACTTTGTTCCAGGTGCGAAGATATGCGTTGGTCGCTTTGTCATAGTCATAATCCACCGCGAAAGGTCCCGCAAAACCAACTCGGAGATGCCCGCCGCTTGGCCTTTGATCGACTGATGCTTCCGCCTGATGGGCATAACCGGTAAATTTGTCCTCCATTCTGTAACCGGCTTTTTTGGCGCAATCGAGAAGCGTCGAAAAATTGGCAAATCCGTTGTCCGGCGCCGGAACTCCGGCTTTCCGAAAACCGCACTCGGGAGCCTTGTGGCCGAAACTTCCGTTGAGATCGAGGTTGTCTATCACGCCTTTGTCCAATATTTCGCCGGCAAAGTGTGAACCGCCCCAGTGGGTGAGAATGGCGTCCCATCCGGCGGCCAAGGCGATATAGTCATGTCGCGTGGAACGGATTGATCCGACCTCTTTGGGATCATTGCAAACATACACTCCCATCAGCCGCGTGATGCTCGCCGTGATTGCCGGCATTTCAAGAACCAGATCCGCGTCCGAAAATCCACTGTCGGGTCTGACAGAAAGATCAGCCGCCTCCATCACCGCAATCGGGCGGCGGTTCCAGTTGGCACAGGGAAGATTCGTGAAAGGGCTCACTTCTCCGGTATTGAGCGGCGCGCCTGTTTCAACGTCTCCTTTCATTGAATTTAGGTTCAGGGGTCCGGCTTTTCTTCCGCCAAACCAACCGAGAAAATATCCCGCAACCAAAATGAC
>JAQUQQ010000003.1 GCA_028716005.1 Candidatus Moraniibacteriota bacterium
GAAAATATAAACCAGAGCAGGAAGGACAATCCGGCTATGGCCGCTAAGGACAAAGACAGTTTGAAAAAAGTTTTGAGTGATTTCGTCAATCTTCTCAATTATTTTGCTCTCGAAAATTTTTCTTCCGAACAAAAAAAACACTAGAACTTTGGGCAAAACTCTTCGCAGGGAGTCTGGGAACGCAGCGGCCTTGGCGTTTTCATGCTGTTGAAAAAGGCTCAAAAATTAGAGTTGATTGAAAAATCGAAGAAAAATTAATCTTTTATAGGATTGAACTTCAGCAAGAGCTGTTTTTTATTTGCAAAAAGCCCAAAATTTGGCTAGAATAGGCAACATGAATGACCAAAAAAACATCCGAAATTTTTGCATAATTGCCCATATAGATCACGGCAAGTCGACTCTGGCCGACCGGATGATTGAAATCACAAAGACTGTTGAACAACGGAAGATGAAGGAGCAGCTTTTGGACAGCATGGATCTGGAACGGGAGCGCGGAATCACGATCAAGCTTCAACCTGTCAGGATGATTTATCATCTAAAAAATTCAAATACCAGATACCAGATACCAAATACCAAATACACACTTAACTTAATCGATACTCCCGGGCATGTTGATTTCGGCTACGAAGTTTCCCGGTCTCTGGCCGCCGTCGAGGGCGCGGTGCTTCTTGTCGACGCGTCCAAGGGCGTTCAGGCGCAGACAGTTGCCAACTTATACCAGGCCATTGAGCAAAACCTTGAGATAATCCCCGTTGTCAACAAAATCGACCTTCCGAACGCTGAAGTCGAAAAAACAAAAAAAGAAATTGTGCATCTTCTGGGGTGCGAAAAAGAGGAGATTCTCGAGGCGAGCGGAAAAACAGGCGCGGGTGTTCCCGAAATTCTGGAAAAAATAGTGGAAAAAATTCCGCCCCCAAAGGGCGAAAAGGGAAAACCGCTTCGGGCGCTCATTTTTGATTCAAAATACGATACGTATAAAGGGGTTCTCGCCTATGTGAGAATAATCGACGGAGAAGTGAAAGCCGAGAATAAAATTGTGGCGATGGCGACCAAACAGGAAAGTTTGGTGATTGAAGTGGGACATTTTTCCCCGGACCTCGTGAAAACCGGCGCGTTGTCCCCCGGAGATATCGGCTACATCGCCACTGGTTTCAAAACTGTCGAAGATTGCCGGGTGGGCGATACGATCACAATCTCAAATCTCAAATCCCAAATCCCAAGTCTGCCTGGTTACAAAGAAATAAAACCGGTGGTCTACGCCAGTTTTTATCCAAAAGAAGGCGACGACTACAATTTCATGCGCGACGCGCTGGGAAAATTGAAGCTGAATGACGCCGCTTTTGCCTTTGAGCCGGAATCGAATCTGGCGCTCGGCCGCGGTTTCCGGTGCGGATTTTTGGGGCTTCTTCACATGGAAATCATCCAAGAGCGCCTCAAGCGAGAGTTCGAAATTGATCCGGTCATCACAACTCCGAGCGTGGTTTATGAAGTGAAGACAAAAGGGCGGGAAGGAAAACTGCAAATTTTTTCTCCGCTTGAAATGCCTGACCCTTCGGTCATTGAATCGATTGAGGAGCCTTATGTGAAACTGGATATCATTTCCCCGTCAAAATATCTGGGCTCGATTATGGAGCTGATGCGAAATACGCGGGCTGAATACAAAAACACGGAATATATCGACGCCGAGCGCCTTATCCTCACTTTCAATTCTCCTCTCACGGATGTGATCATTGATCTCCATGACAAGCTGAAAAGCGCTTCGTCCGGGTTTGCCTCAATGAACTACGAATTCACGGGATACCGACCGAATGACCTTGTGAAACTTGACGTTCTCGTCGCCGGCGAGAAAGTGGACGCCTTTTCGCGCATCATTCCGCGCCAAAATTCGTTCGGCGAGGGAAAAGCGGTCGTGGAAAAACTGAAAGATTCAATTCCCCGGCAAAATTTTCAGGTGGCCATACAGGCGGCCATCGGCGGAAAAATCATCGCCCGCGAGACTTTGAAAGCCTTCCGAAAAGACGTGACGGCCAAACTCTATGGCGGAGACGTCACCCGAAAACGGAAACTTCTTGAAAAACAGAAAAAAGGCAAAAAAAAGATGACCCAGTCTGGAAGAGTCGAGATCCCGAGCTCGGCCTTTTTGGCGGTTTTGAGAAAATAGCCTTTTGTGGTAATATATGCTCATGCAAAGAAGACATCGGAAGAAGATAAGAATAATTTGGATAGTAATCACAGTTCTTGCCGTGCTGTCGATGGTGGCTTTCACGGTTGCCCCACTTATAAACAATTTCTAGGATGGTTCAAAGGAGAAAAAAATCGGAACAAAACAGAAAGAGCGTCAAATTTTTTTCCGGGCTTTTTTTTCTCGCCGGGCTTGCGGTTTTGGTGATAATAGGCATTTCCCTCGGAAAAGAAACCTACCGCAAAAGGCAAATCCAGAAGGAAATTGAAAATCTTCAAGGCGATATCCAAAAAGTCGGCCAGGAAAACAGCGATTTGAACAATTTGATTTCCTATCTCTCAAGCCAGGAATTTCAGGAAAAAGAAGCGAGAGAAAAGCTGAATCTGCAAAAAGACGATGAAAAAATGATAGTCCTGCGGAAAGACGTTGCGCCTCAAAATGGCCAGCAAGCGAATGAAAACGCGAAAAGTGCCGAGACAACGGAAGACAATACTCCCAACTGGAAAAAATGGCTCGGATTATTTTTTTCCAAAGAAAATTAATGATCCATAAACCAAAATTGCCATGACAAAAAAAAATCAGCATCAAAAAACAAAGCATCTCGCGGTTTGGGTTGTTCTCGCCGCGGTGTTCATTTTCGTGGCTCTGGCCGGACTTGTCTTCGGGGTTTATCGTTTCAACTCAAACAATCGTTTTCTGACTGCGGCGGAAAAGGCCATCCCTTTCCCGGCTTTATACATAAAGGGAACGGGATTTGTGAGCATCGGCGAAATAAAAGAAGACAACCGGGCGATCAAAAAATTCTATGAATCCCAGGATTTCGACAAAGTCGGGATGCGCGTTGATTTTGGCACCGAGCAGGGCGAAAAAAGACTCAAAGTGACGGAAAAGGGGATTATCAACAAACTAGTTGAGAACAAAGTTGTAGTCGCTCTGGCAGAAAAACGGGGCATCAGGATAAGCGACGCGATGGTGGACCAGCAGGTCAACGCAAGCATAGACCAATTTGGCAACCGCCAAAATTTGATGAGCGATCTGGCGCGTCTCTATGGCTGGAGCCTTGATGATTTCAAGCAAAAAGTTGTGAAACCGGAACTTTATGCCGATAAGCTCGCGGAAGTTTATGCGAGTGAAATTGATGTTTCAAAGCAAGAAGAAAAAATAAATTCGGTGTTGAGCAGAGTAGCCACGAAAAAAGAAGATTTTGCGAAAGTGGCCGCCGAAGTTTCTGAAGGAGAGAGCGCCAAAAACGGCGGGGATCTCGGCTGGTCGACTGAAAGCCAGCTTGTTCCTGAAATTTCCGAAAAAGCTTTTGCCATGCTAGTCGGGGAGGTCAGCCCGGTGATCAAAAGCTCACTTGGTTTTCATATTATAAAATTGGAAGAGAAAAAAGCTGAAGACGGCGAAAATATGGTCCATATTCGCCAAATCTTCGTGAAGACTGTCACTTTCGGCGATTGGCTTCTGGAGCAGATGAAAAAATATAGTGTAGCTGTTTTTCTTCAAGATTATCAGTGGAACGCGAATACCGCCAGAGTTGAATTCCGGGACAAAGCCATGCAGGATTTTGAAAACAATCTTGACGTGAATTCCCAGGGTGATCCGTCCGTGTTTTTCTAGAATAAAAAGACGAATCAAAAAATCGGCTTTGCAGCCGATTTTTTTTGAGCCGATGGCCGGGATCGCCCTCCTCCGCCAACGCTTCGGCGGGTAAAAACCGTTGATAAAATAATCTTATACAAGAGCCGCCTCCGAGATTCGAACTCGGGACCTTCACTTTACGAAAGTGCTGCTCTACCAGCTGAGCTAAGGCGGCGGTTAAATATCTACCAACTGCTTGCCCGCCAAAGCTTTAGCGTCGGCGGGAGCTACATCGGCTTGTGTAAAATTTTGAGCGAGTGATGGGAATCGAACCCACGACTCAACCTTGGGAAGGTCGTGTATTACCATTATACTACACTCGCATATCAACCTTGCTCGTCCGCCAAAGCGTAGCGTCGGCGGAGGAAGGTTGTGTTCTACTGCTGAACTAATCCCGTAAGCACAAACAAATTATACCAACTTTTCCGATTATGGCAATATACGCGAGATTATGTTAAAATAAAATCGATGCAGGAAATCATTTCCAAAATCGAAGATTTGAAAAATAAGATCACCCTCGTGGGTGACCGTCTTTGACTTGCCGGAAAAGGGGAAAAGAATAAAGCATCTTGAAAAAGAAACGGAGCGGGAAAATTTTTGGCAGGACGCCGAATCGGCCAAAAAGATAATGCAGGAACTTGAGACTCTCCGCGGTGAAATTCGCGAGGCAAGCGAACTGGAAACGGAAATAGCGAATCTCGCCGAAATGGTCCAGATCGCCGGCAATGACGAGGAACTCAAAAAAGAAATTGCGAAAAAATTGGCGGAAATTGAAAAAAGATCGGAAAAACTTGAATTTGAAACATTGTTTCAGGGAAAATATGACCGCCGCAATGCCATCCTTTCCATTCACAGCGGAACAGGGGGAACAGACGCCCAAGACTGGGCGGAAATGCTTCTCCGGATGTATCTGCGCTACGCCGAGCGGAAGAAATGGAAAGCCAAGATTATTTCCGAGACGCGGGGCCAGGAAGCCGGGATAAAAAGCGCGACACTGGAAATTGACGGCCCGCTGGCCTATGGACACCTCAAAGCGGAAGCGGGTGTGCACCGCTTGGTGCGCCTTTCGCCGTTCAACTCGAATAATCTCCGGCAAACATCATTCGCTTTGGTTGAAATTTTACCCGAAATTGATAAAATAGAAGAAGTTGAAATAAATCCGGCTGATTTGAGAATTGACACCTTCCGGGCGGGAGGCGCCGGAGGCCAGCACGTGAACAAAACTTCGAGTGCGGCGCGCATAACCCACATCCCGACCGGACTCTCTGCCAGCTCCCAAAGCGAACGCAGCCAGCTTCAAAACAAAGAGCAAGCAATGAAAATTCTGAAAGCCAAACTGAACCAGAGATATCTCAAAGAACAGGAAGAAAAAGAAAAAAAACTGAAAGGCAAACACATTGAAGTCCAGTGGGGAAGCCAGATTCGTTCCTATGTTCTGCACCCCTACAAACTCGTCAAAGACCATCGCACCAAGTTCGAGTCCAAAAATCCGGAAGAAGTTCTGGACGGAAAGATTGATGAATTCATTGAGGCGTATTTGAAATAAAAATAAAAAATTTCGCGTTGCGCCTTGCGCGTTTTGGTTATACAATCCATGATTGAATTCAAAAACGTAAAAAAAATATACACCGGCGGCATAATGAACACTATCGCGCTAGACGACGTGAGTTTTTTGATTGAAGAGAAAGAGTTTGTTTCATTTGTCGGGCACAGCGGAGCGGGGAAATCAACAATTCTGAAACTGATTTATGCCGAAGAAAAGCCGACCTCGGGCGAAGTCCTTTTCAATGGAGAAGATATTGCCAATATAAAACCGAAAGACATGCCCCTCCACCGCCGCCGCATCGGGACCGTTTTTCAAGATTTCAAACTGCTTCAAAAGAAAACGGTTTTTGAAAATGTCGCTTTTGCGCTTGAAGTTTCGGGCTATCCCAACAGCGAAATTCAAAAAAGCGTTCCTCAAATCATTGAGATAGTGGGTCTTTCCAACAAAGCCGAAAATTATCCTCATGAAATTTCCGGAGGTGAAAAACAGCGGGTGGCCATCGCTCGGGCGCTGGTCCACCGTCCGGCGCTGATCATCGCCGACGAGCCGACCGGAAACCTCGATCCCATCAGCGCGTGGGGAATCATCCAGTTGCTTCTCAAAATCAACAAACTCGGAACAACCGTGATTCTGGCGACTCACGACAAGGAAGTCGTCAACAACATCAAAAGACGCGTCATCACCCTTGATCAAGGAAGAATAATAAGAGATCATAGCAAAGGACGCTACGCCATATGATAATCCTCACCCTCACCAGAACTTTCAAGGCCGGTTTTCAAAATTTCTTTCGAAATGGGTCTTTGACCGTGGCCGCCGTCAGCATTCTGACTTTGGCGCTTCTCATCATCAGCGTCATTCTGGTGATTTCGATCAGCGCCAATATGGGACTCAAATATGTCCAGGACAAAATTGATATCCGTGTCTATTTCAAAAGTGATGTCGCGGAGCAGGACGTGATGTCTTTCCGCTCCGAAGTGCAAAAATACAAAGAAGTCAAAGCCGCCGAATATATTTCCAAAAACAAAGCTCTCGATGATTTCAAGGCGGCCAATGCCGGAAAACCGGACATTCTGAAAGCCGTTGAGGCGGTTGAAGAAAATCCGCTTCTGGCCTCGGTCAACATCAAAGCCGCCAATCCGGAGCAGTATGACGTCATTGCCAAATCAATTGAAAATTCGAGCTATCGAAACGACATCGCCAGCATCAACTATCAGCAATACAAGCTCGTTATCGATCGTTTCAACTCAACCATCAAAACAATCCGGAAGACCGGGGCGTTTCTTTTCATTTTGTTTTCTCTTATCGCGATTCTCATCACTTTCAACGTCATCCGGATGACGATCTTCAACCACGGCACGGAAATTGAAATAATGCGCCTCGTGGGCGCTTCAAACAATTTCATCCGCCTGCCGTTTGTTTTTGAAGGCGTGATTTATGGCATTTTCGCGGCGGTGATCTCGATTATTCTTCTTTTCCCGATCATGAAAATTGTCACTCCGTATGTGGTCGGATCAGCTTATATCCAGATCATTCAGACTGATTTCACGCGGTATTTCGTTTTGATTTTTCTCGCCCAGCTTGTCGTGGGCGTTCTTCTCGGAATCGTCTCGAGCATCCTCGCGATCAGAAGATATTTGAAGGTATAAATTTATTCTTCTGCCATGCAAAAAATTACGTAACCGGTTACGTAATTTTTTATAGCTGAGGTTATGCGAAAATTTGCCCCAACATTGAATGTTGGGGCAAAATAAAACCCTCGCAGACAGGTCGGCGAGGGAGTGTTGAGTTGACGTTGTCAGATGACGTTGTGCCGCCATACTCATTTATTTAAGCTGACGGGCAAGTCATTCATGGGCAGCTGAACATCCGATGGCCAATCTCGCTCATTGCAAGTAATAATTGCATAGAGCACATTGTTGTCAATCAGTTTTTGAATGGACGTTTCATTGTGAAACCTGGTGAAGCCGCCGGATTTTAGGATAAATCGTATCGTCGGCACAACTTCCCGAGAATTCGGAACGGGATTTACCCGTATCCGGTTCCAAGCGAGACGATTCGGAGAAAAACTGCCATCGTTTGTCTTCCAGTAGAAATGAATGAAAAAATCCGTCTTTGTTGATCCTTCGCCGACAATGGCTCCGGCTATCATAAAATACGCGCCACCGATCGACCATTTCGAGTCAGAACTGGAAAAGTTTAGCATTTTTCGGAGAGTTCTTTCCCCTCCAAATATATTTTCCAGAGACTTTTTTGAGTCGTTGTCAGTTTTTATTGCTTGCATGTAGCCAAGGATTAAAAAACCGACAAAACCAAAGATCAACAACCAAATAACCCAATGCAATTTTTTAGGTGCCATTCCTGACCTCCAATTGTTTTATTTAGATTTGCACGCAGTCCTGTGAAAAGAACTAAAGCGTTATCGAAACAATGTTTAACAATGTTTCATGATAACTATATATTATAAACAAAAAAATATGATTTTGTCAAGCTTAGTCTCAAAATTTGCCTTTCTTAAGGCCTTTTCGCTTATTCACGCCGCGAAAAATCTTTTACCCTAACATTAAATGTTAGGCTAGAATAAAAATACGTATGTAAATACGTAATTTTTTAAAGCTGCGGTTGTGGAAAAAACTTCGAGTCTATTCAGCGCGATCCTCGCGACTCCATTGTCTCTTTATTGATTGATCCCAAAGGTCAGATCTTTTCCACCAACCTTGCATAATTATTTCTTCGCCTTTCTCAATGTGATGTTCAAGATCAAAAATTTGACCTTGCAAAGTTTCCATTCTTATTTCATCTTCGGAAGCTTCAGCGATTTTGAGCTCAATATTCAGTTGCTCGAGAAGCTTTTTCAGATGTTCAATTTCCAACTCCATTCGCTCTTGAAGTTTTGAAACATCTTCTTCTTTTTGGTCTATCCCGCGTTCGATGGGTATTGTTTTTTCTTTATCGATCATAAGTATAAATTTAATTTGCTGCGAATATGGGATGATGATTGAACTTATTTTAACGTTTAATATTATTTTTTATTATTGTTTTCTTTGAATTTTAGATAATCTTTTATGCTTTTATCAAAGGATTCAGCTAAATCAAGCTTGAGTGCTTCTTTGGGAGAAAACCACCCATATTCTGTCAGTTCATCGTTGTCCAGTTTTACTTTGGAATTAGCAGTTTTGCAATATGCATCAAAATAGATAAAATGAGACGGACGATGAAAATCCTTGGAATTAATGAGTTCTCCGAATGAAACAATACCGACTGGCTGAATATTTCTGATTCCTGTTTCTTCTTTTGCCTCCCTAGCTAACGCTTCTTCTATTTTTTCTCCAGGTTCAATATGTCCGCCAGGAAAAGTCCATTTGTTTGACCATTTAGGAGCTTTCGCCATAAATATTTTTCCTTCGGAATTTTCTATTATTACGCCACCGACAATTTCCACTCCTTTGGGGAATTCAACTTTGGGCTCTATTTGTATAATCTGAAAACCATATTTATCAATGTCTTCCTGCGGCCAAAATTCAGTATCTTTGGTTTTTATAGTATAGGTCGCTGCAGTCTCAATTTTTCTTCCAGTATATTCTTTTTTGTCCTTGTCCCACTCTTCCAGAATTAGAGTGTCTTTCTTACCAACTTCAAAATCGGCAAGACGAAGTTCAAATTTCTTTTTTCCAGAAACAATTTCCTCAAAATATTCCTTCCAAACTTTTTTGTGAATTATCGCCATAATTTTACAAATATTTTATCTCGCATATATTTTGTCGGGCCGTGAGACGATGTGTCAACCATTATTTCACAAGTAGCTGTGTCTCTTGCTAATTTTTGTGTTCCAAAACAATATTACCGGGTATAAAAACATCACAAAGCCTAAAATAAAAAAGACATTATGAGGTATTTTTTCCAGTGAAAAGCTGATAAAGGCGATGAGCAGTCCTACAATTCTCCCAGAGGCCAGCATATATTCTCTGCCTGGCATAGCCAACCTCAAATTGGGATGTGAGTCAACAACCATAGCGGTGGAGATATTCCAAAACAGGGGAAGCAGAAATTGCAGCAGCCCTGTCAAGACGAACCATATAAATATATTTCCAACCGCGAAAACAAAAAGAAAAGTCAAAATGGCTATGCTGATTGTCAAAGGATACAAAAAAATGGCTCTCTTTTGAATTTTATCAGTGAACCTTCCCAGAAGCAAATTGGCCAACACAGCCATCAGCGCGAGATAGGCCAAATACCCGCCGTATTCCAAAGGCTCCTTAATGAAGAAAAGACTGAAGATCGGAATGATGCCAAAAATCGTGGCTTCCCAGATCCCTTGGTCAAAAATGAACCAACGGGTTGATTTTATTTCTCTCAACGCCGATTTCAGGGTATAAGCGACGTTAAAATTTTCTTGACGCTTTGTGAAATAAAAAGCGAACAAGAAGAATACCCCGGAAAATATCCATAAATATGTGATATTTTTACTGGCGAGAAATCCAGAAGCGAGTGGAGCAAAAATGCCAATCAGCGGGCCTATACTGAACATCAGCGCGGAGCTATACCCCCTTTTTTCCTGAGGAGTGTTTTCGAAGTGAGCGATGTTATAAAA
Organism: Candidatus Moraniibacteriota bacterium; assembly: GCA_028716005.1. Classification (GTDB taxonomy): domain Bacteria; phylum Patescibacteriota; class Minisyncoccia; order Moranbacterales; family UBA11712; genus UBA11712. Next base: position 9,958 of record JAQUQQ010000003.1, read on the forward strand.
AATATAAAAGAAAAATAAGGCGAAACCCGATAAAATGTTGGCTAAATAAAATTGAGTAGGGTTCAGTATTCTAATCGAGAGCAAGATATATCCGAAATTCAATATCAATGCCAAACGCCAAGCTTTTTTTGATTTGAAAGCAGTAAAAAATAATAGCAAGATTATTTGGCCTGAAAATAAAAATAATTTCCCCAGCATCATTTGCTTGAAATCCAAGCCCTGCTTCAAAAAGTGAGTCGGCAAAATAGACCCACTAAACGAAGTGAACCAAATATAAGCGGAGTATAAAACAAAGAGATTTATAAATTTTTTATTTCGCATCGATTCAGCTGGGGAGGAGGGATTCGAACCCCCGATGGTGGATCCAGAGTCCACTGCCTTACCGCTTGGCTACTCCCCAATGCATCACTAACCCCCGTATATTACATAAAATCGCCCGAAATTTCAAGGGTTGAAAAAAATCAGGGAATTTGCTAGTATAAGAATACATTAACCACAAATATATGGCCGATCAAGAAATCGGAAAAGTGGTTCACTATTTTGACAAGGCGATGGTGGCCGTCGTCAAACTGTCGAAGGGCGTGAAAGCCGGGGAAGCGCTCAAATTCGTCAAGGGGGAAAACGAATTCGAGCTCACGGCGGATTCCATGCAGCTCGATCACGAACCGATCAGCAAAGGGAAAAAAGGGGAAGAAATTGCCATTAAGGTGCCGAGCCCGACGAAAGAAGGCGCGACCGTTTTCAAGGTCAAAGAAGCCTGAAGTGAGCCTGGAAAAAGATCGTCCGGGGTGCTCCAAAATATAACCCCATTCTTTTTTTGCTTTTATGAATATAAATTCAATACTCAACAATTTTTGGATTTTGCTTCCGCTCATCGTCTGGACTCTTTTTTGGAAAGGAATGGCTCTCTGGAAATCGGCGCGGCGCGGCGAAATGATTTGGTTCATCGTCCTTTTGATCCTCAACACTCTCGGAATCCTGGAGATAATTTATATTTTTATTGTCGCCAGAAAAAGAACAACCCAAACAGAACCCGACGCGAAAATAGAGGATTCGAAAAAGAAGAAAATAATCTGAGTTCAATTTTCAAACCAGTTAATCATAATTTTTCAAAATCATGGCAAAAAAACCCAATATTGAACCTCTCGGAGAAAATGTTCTCATCGAGCCCGCGAAATCCGATGCCGTGACCGCCTCCGGAATCGTTCTTCCCGACACCAGCGAAGAAAAGCCGCAAGAAGGGTTGGTCGTTGCCGTCGGTGCTGACAAAAAAATCAAGGTGAAACCCGGGCAAAAGGTGATTTATTCAAAATATTCCGGAAATGAAATCAAGGTGGGTGAAGCGGAATATCTCTTGGTGAAAAACGATGATATTCTGGCGATCGTGAAATAAATTTTTGGAATTCAAAAAAAGACGTCCGCAAGGGCGTCTTTTTCGCTGGATCCTTTTATTCAATTTTCCCGTCTGCTTTTTTCCAGGCGTCAAGGCCTCCATCCAAAACATAAACATTGAAAAAATTCAAATCAAAAAGAATCACGGCCGCTTTATTCGCTTCGTCCTCATTTCCGCCATAAACTATCACTTCCTTGGCCGGAGAAATCGCTTTTTGGTCTTTTTCGATGACCGAAAGGGGGAGATTGACGGCTTTCGGTATATGGCCGGAGCCGAATTGTTCATTTTCCCTCACGTCAATAAATTGAATGAGACCATCTCCTCCCGAAAGATCGCTCGCGATCTTTTCGACGGTAATCTTTTTTATTTTATTTTGGTCGCCCGGCGATTTTCCCTCAGAAACCAGGGTATAGCCGGCGTTTCGCCAGTCGGCTAACCCGCCCCGCAGATACTTCGCGTTCACAAAGCCGGCGGCAATGACCTCGTTTGCTGCTTTGGCGGTTTGAAAAACATCAGTGCCCTCATTCATGATGATCACATTGGCTGTTTTTTCCGCGCCGGTTTTTCCGATTTGACTCGCCAAATTTGTTCCGGATGGAAAGTTCACTGATCCAGCCAAATGCCCGGCGGAAAATTCGCCGGGACTCCGAAGGTCAATGAGAAAAATATTTTCCCCAGTTTTCATTTTTTTTGAAAAATCATCCAAAGTGATGGATGGCGCTTTGAGAATTTCCTCGTTTACATTGGCATCCGGATTTTCTTTTTGAGAACTCTTGAAAAAAAGTGGCCGGGCCAGGGACCAAACAACCACTGCCAGAATCAAAACGAATCCCAATATGAACACTTTGTTTTGGTTTTTTTGCTGAAACATTGGTTTATTTTTTATAATTTTTATGTCAGGCCAAAACGCTGCCCAGAAAATCTTTGTGTCCCTTGGAAAAATCATCCGCGCTCATCGTTTTTTTTCCTTCGAGCTGAATTTTTTTCAAAACTATTAGCCCTTTTTTTGTTTGAACGGCTATCTTGTCTTTGTATTTTAACACTTTTCCAATCGATTCTCCAATGTCTCTTTTTTCTTTGGCTTCTATTTCCACCAACTTTAGCCTCTTTTTTCCCTTTTCCAAGGAAAAGAAAGTAAAAATGCCCGGCCAGGGATGATAGGCTTTCCATTTTTTGAAAATTGTTTCCGCCGGTTCGCTCCAGTCTATTTTTCCGTCTCCTTTTTCGATTGTCCGGCAATAGGTAGCTTCTTTTTCGTTTTGGGGGATCGCTTTGATTGCTCCGCTGATCCATAAAGGCAGAGTTTCAATCAAAATTTTTCCCGAAGCCTCGGCCAGTTTTTCGGTGAGAGTTAGAGTATTGTCATTTTTTCCAATCGCGATTTCTTCCTGGTTTATAATTTCGCCAGCGTCCAATTTTTCATTCATCAGCATCAAAGTGAGCCCGGTTTTTTCTTCGCCCGAAAGTATGGCTTCCTGAATAGGGGAAGCGCCGCGGAATTTTGGGAGGAGAGAAGCGTGGATGTTTATCGCTCCAAATTTCGGAATTTCGAGAATATCTTTGGGAAGGATTTTTCCGTAAGCAGCGACAATAATGACGTCCGGCTGCAATTTGGCAATATCTTCTTTCGCGTTTCCTTTTCCCAAATTCTGGGGCTCAAAAACAGGAATGGAATGTTTTTCGGCCAGTTCTTTGACGGCTGATTTTTTTGTTTCCCGATTCCGGCCGACTTTTTTGTCCGATTGCGTGAAAACAGCGGCGATATTGTAGCCAGCTGCGATCAAATCTTTCAGTATCTTCTCCGCAAAATGCGGAGTTCCGAAAAAGATAATTTTAATTTTATCGTTTTCCATTATTTTTACCCTGTTAAATGCCCTCGATAAAGTCGGGGCAATCCCGCCAGAGCGGGATTATTTAACAGGGCGAACCGCCCGATCGATTATCAAAATTCCGTCGAGGTGGTCAATTTCATGCTGAAACACTCGCGCCAAAAGTCCTTCGGCTTTGATTTTCAATTTTTTTCCGCCCGGGTCTTTTGCTCTTATTTTCACCTTCACGGGCCGTTCAATTGGAAAAAATTTTCCCGGGAAACTCAAACACCCCTCCTCGAAGATTTCTTTTTTTCTTGAATATGATTTGATTTTGGGATTGATCAAGGCATAAACCGTGTCGTCGACCCGGACAACGCAAATCCGCAAATTCGAACCGACTTGCGGAGCGGCCAGCCCGATTCCTTTTTCGGCTTCCATCGTTTTCACCATATCAGAAACCAGTTTCAAGAGCTCGGGGTCTTTGAAATCTTTGATTTCCTCCGTTTTCTTTCGAAGAAAATCATTAGGATACTTTATAATTTTTAGATTTTTATCAGTCATAAAAATAATATATATTCGACTCTAAAAAATACTCAATACCAAATACTAGATACTAGATACTAAATACTAAATCGTACTCATCGGGTCGACATCCACCGCCCAGCCTTTTTTGAGTCCGCCCAGAACCGGGAAAACAGGTGATTTTCTTGCGTTAGTTTCCGGCCCAAACTTAATCAATATATTTTTGAGATAATAACCCCTCTTTTTTGCCGCAAACGGCTCGAAGGGCTCGCTTGTATCAATATTACTATCCGCGAGCGTTTGAAGCAAGCTGAACGTCTTTTTGGCTTCTGTTTCGACTTTTTTTTTGTTTCTGTCGCGATAAAAAAGCTTGATGATCCGCGAAAACGGGGGATTGTCTGTCTTTTTTCTCTCGTTCAGTTCTTTTTCAAAAAATTCCGCTGTTTTTTGATTTCGGAAAGAGTCCAGCAAAAAACTGTCCGGATAAGTTGTTTGAATCAACAAAATCCCTTTTTTTCTCGTGAGGCCTTCCGCCTGGCCAAGCATCGCGAAAATCAGCTCTCTCGTGTTGAAGTCGGGAATGCTTCCCAAGTCGTCAAAACTGGGAAAGGCAACCAAGTCAAATTCTTGGAGACTGCCGATCTTGAGAGCAATCTGCGTCCCGATGAGCACATCAAAATTGCCGCTTGCCAAATCTTCCAAAATTTTTCCGCTGTTCTTTTTTGATTTTGAAGCGTCCGTGTCAAGGCGCAAAATCCGTGCTGACGGGAAAAGCCTTTTGATTTTTCTCTCAACGAGCTGGATTCCCACTCCCTGGTGTGAAAACTGGCTGGCTCCGCAAGTTGGGCAGGAGCTCAAAAGATTCATAACGTGGCTGCAGTGGAGGCACTGGTATTTTTCTTTTTCCTCGAAATAGACCAGCGCCCGGTTGCAATCCGGGCAGCGCAAAACTGTTTTGCAGCTTCGACAGACCGAATAGCTTGAAAAGCCCTTGCGGTTGACGACCAGAAGCGCCTTTTCTTTTTTGTCCAAAAGGCTTGACAATGATTTGTGCAGTTCCTTTCCAATCGGGAAATCAGCGCTCTTTTTTTCCTCGAAAACGTTGGTGATTTTGATTTCGCACCGGCTTGGATTGTCTGCTCCCAAGTCTATTATGCGGATATCTTTTTCATTTTTTTTCTTCCATATTTCTGATGAAAAAACAGAGTTTGAGTATATTATTTTTGCGTCGTGGGTGTCGGCCAGCATCTGGGCGGATCGCGCCGCGTTGTATCTTGGATTCATATCCCATTGCTTATGAGAAATATCGCCCGATTCCTCGACTGCGATAGTATCCAGTTCTCGAAAGGGGAGGAAAAGTCCTGTTTTTGTGGCGACAATTATTTTCACTTTGCCATCCCTGATTCTTTCCCAGGCTTCGAAAAATTCTCCTTTTGAAATCGAACCATGGACCAAAGCGATTTCGTTTGCCGGAAAATATTTTTTGAGCTTTTCAAAAAAAGCGGCGGCCGGAAAAATTTCAGAGGCGATATAAAGAAACTGTTTGTTTTTTTCGGCAGCTTTATGCATGGCTGAAAAAATAATTTCGTCCCTTTCTTTTTTGGGGCCGATCAGCGCGATTTCTTTGTTTTTCGCCCCAAATATTTCTTTGGCCCGGTTATGGATTTTTATGATTTCCAATTTTGCAGAATTTGTTTTTTTCTCATTTCTTGTTTTCACTATTTTCGGAACCATGATTTTCAAGACTATTCCGAGGGGAGAAAGATAAAAATCCGCCATTTTTTTTGCAAATTCAATCTGTTTTTCGGAAAGCATTTCTTCCGCCGCAATTCTTTTCACGCGTTTCAGCTCAAAATTTCCTTTTCGGGGAAAATCATCCCGGCTGTCCATCACAATTCCCAAAATCACGCGGTTATAAAAAGGAATTTCCACCAGGCTTCCGCGTTTTATCGGCTCCTGAAACAAATACGAAAAAACCTGCGTTCTCGCGATTGGCAGGCGAATGAGCGGAGCAACTTGTATGATATTTTTCTTATTGTTCATATTTTTCCACCGTGAAACGATATATCTCCTCATTTTTATCAATATCTGGATTTATCCCGCCTTTTTGACTGGCAATCGAGAGTTGTTGGTCAACGGAATCAATTCCATCGAGATCGGGGAGAAGAAGTCCCGCGCGGCCATCCGGACATTTCACAATAACACCGTATTTTTTCGGATCAAGCTCATCGAGGCGAGAAATTTTTTCCGGCTTGCTCAAAAGGCTGGCTTCGATAGACAAACCGGAAAGTTCTTCTTCTTTTATTGGGAAAAAGCGATTATCCCGCGAGCCAGCGGCAATAGCGTTCAAAATAATCTCTTCAGCCAGATTTTTGTGGGCCGGCAGATATGTCCCAATGCATCCCCTCAATTCCTTTCTTTGGTGAATACTCACAAACACCCCGCCTTTTTTTTCATAAAATTCCGGCGGCAAATTTTCGGGAATATCAATGATTTTCCTGTGTTTAACATACTCTTCGATAGCAGATTTAGCTAATTGGACGTAATGATTCATAAAGTTGACAAACATCGCGGAGGAAGGCGGGCGGGCCAAAACTTTACACTTTAAACTATTTAATATTTATGCTCGCTACCATATATCCCACCCCGAACGGCGCTTCGTAGCTCAATGATTTCACTTCCCACCTCAAGTTTTTCAAGGCTCCGAGAAGCATGATGATTGACCGCAAACCGCATTCTCCGGCTTCTTCGATGAGATACGGATCGAGGTTGAGAACTCCTTTGGTGTTTTCTCGCTGGATAAGTTCCGCGAGAGTTTTGTCGAAAATCCTTCCCTGGGGAGAATATCCGGCCGGAGCGTCGGGAGTGACGCGATGCGACAAATCGCCGCTCGCAATAAAGGAAATCAATTTTGAACTGCCCTGCAAGACGCGTCCTAAAACCTCCCCCAAACGAAAATGGTAATCAAGGGGCAGCATTGAAAAAGACATGTGAACGAGTTTCGGGTTGTAGTTCAGATCTTTTTCGTTTATCAGATAATAAAGAGGAACCAAGGCGCCGTGATCAAGTTCAAGCTCTCTCGCGAGACCAACTGGAAGACGAGCCAAACGGCTGCTTTCCATGATTTCGTCAATGAGTTCCCGGTCATTTTCAAAAATAAATCGCCGATGGTCTCCAAAAGAAGAAAGATCGCCGCGCAGAGTGGGGGAATAGTTTATTATGAACTTGTCATACTGCACCGGTCCATGAGGAGAAATCAACATAATCGTGTCTGCTTTCACGCTGCGGAATTTTTCTCCCGCCGTTTTCATCGCGTTCACGGTTTTTCGGCACAAATTCAAATTGCTCCGTCCGATATTCGGAATGATGATAGGCGGATGGGGAGTTATGGCGGCAAATCTAATCATGAACTTCTCTACGAATTATCCCGCCTTAGCGGGACCCCGCCGAGGCGGTGGCGAATTATTACGAATATACAAATGTTTTTAAATTATGTACTTTTTATATATTTCCGGCATAAACATTTTTTAGGCCGATTTTCTTCCCAATTTCAACGGCTTTTTCCACTTTGGCAATTGGTGTTTCAGGAAGACCCTGTAGTTTCCATGAAATCGCGCCTGAAAAAGCGCTCACGTGCCAGGGAACGGAATCTCCCAATTCATTTTTGATGAAACGGGCGATTTTTTCAAGCATTTTTTCATCATCCGACAATGTCGGGATCAGGAGTGTCGTCGTTTCGAGCCAAATTTTGTTTTTTACCACTTCTTTGCAGTTCTCGAGAACCGGCGTGAGTCGCGCTCCGCAATTTTCCCGATAGAATTTATCATCAAATGATTTGATATCAATATTTATCGCGTCGAGATAGGGCATCGCCAGCTTCAAGGCATCTTTGCTCATAAAGCCGTTCGAGACCCAGATATTTTTCAGCCCCGCTTCCCGGGCCAGCTTCATCGTGTCGAGCGCGTATTCGAGAAAAATTGTCGGCTCGGTGTATGTATATGAAATGCTCGGACAACCAAATTTTTTCGCGAGCCCGACTATTTCCTCCGGGGGCAAACTTTCTCCGCTTTTTTCAATCATTTCTCGGGTTGTCATGGCGCTTTTCGGAAATTGGGAAATTTGCCAGTTCTGGCAGTTTCCGCAGAGCAAATTGCAGCCAACCGTAGCGATGGAAAATGTTGAAGTGCCGGGCAAAAAATGATACAAGGGTTTTTTCTCAACCGGATCAATGTTCGCCGCGATTGCCCGGCCATAGGCCAAAAAAAACAGTTTTCCGCCGATATTTTCCCGCACCCCGCAAATCCCGCGCTTTCCCGGCGCAATCACGCAAAAATGACTGCAGGTTTTGCATTGGACGTTTTCATTTTCCAATTTTTGGTAGAGAAAAGACTCTTTCATAATTTGCCTAAACGGAGAATATCTAATACAATCTTATCATAATCAACCTTTAGTTTCAAAGAACACTTATTGAAATTTATGAATAGGACAGAAGCAGGAAAAATAATCGAGTTGGCCCCGGTTCGAAGGCATAGGGAATATGAAAAACGAATGTCTGAAATCCAAAAAATTGTGGAGTTCGGCAGCGTTGCGCGAGTCGTCGAAATGATCGAAAGCGGAGAAATCAAACAAAAAATGCTTTCCAAGCGCAAAAATTCAACTGAAACGGAATTGTTCTTGTTGGAAAAAATGTGCGAATTGATGAGGCAAATAGACATTGATGCGCGAGCCCTCGACCGATCTGAGGCAGAAATTGCGCTTCTGAGAGATGAACGAAGCGATCTCACAAGACAATTAGCAAAGGCAAAACAAATAATCGAAAGATTGGCTTTAGGAGGAAAAAATGATACGAAATAGCACGATCAATCTTACAGACACACATTTACGGAACTAATATAAATAATTTCTCAATATCCAGCGGCTGATGGCTCTTCTCGACGGCAAAAAATTGGCCCAAAAAATTTTGAAAGAGCTCAAAAAACAGGTTTCTCGTATGAAAAAGAAGCCTGTTTTGGCAATGGTTCTGGTCGGAGATGATCCGGCGTCATCAATTTATGTCCGGCGGAAAGGATTTTTTTGCGCCGAGACGGGAATCGTGTCAAAGACTCTGAAGCTTCCCGCCGACGTTTCAGAAAAAAAACTTTTGAAGGTTATAAGCCAACTAAATAAAGACAAAAATATTTCTGCCATAATGGTCCAGCTTCCGCTCCCAAAGCATATAAACAAAATAAAAATCATCGAAGCGATCGACCCCGGAAAGGACGCCGATTGCCTTCACCCCGAGAACTACGGCAAATTCGCGCAAGTGGATGAAAGTTATTCCGTTGTCGCTCCCGCCACGCCCTTTGGAATCGTGAGACTGCTTGAAGAATACAAAATAAAAATCGAAGGGAAGCATGCCGTTGTCGTGGGACGTTCCAATATCGTCGGGAAACCAGCCGCCCAACTCTTGCTGAATCGCGGCGCGACCGTCACTGTTTGCCACCGCCATACCAAAAACCTGCCCGCTTTCACGCGCCAGGCGGATATTCTTGTGGTGGCCGTCGGAAAAAAGAATTTGATAAAAGCTGAGATGGTGAAAAAGGGAGCGGTTGTCGTCGATGTTGGCGTGAACCGCGTCGGAAAGAAAATTTTTGGTGATGTTGATTTTGACAACGTAAGCAAAAAAGCTTCGTTTATCACTCCAGTTCCGGGTGGAGTGGGACCCACCACAATCGCAACACTCCTCTGGAACACGGTTCAGCTTGCTCGCCTCGCTAAAGCTACGGCGAAGCGGGCAAAAAAATAATCAAACAATCTCTTCTTCTGGCTCCTCTCGGGGAGCTTTTTTATTGTCGAACGAAGCGAGAGAAATGGAAATTTATTTTCCGTCAATAAATTCCGTCTCTTCAACTTCTTCCCGTTTGGTTTTTTTGCGAGAAAGCAGTTCCTTGACCAAAACCAGATCACCGGAGCCGATTTCGCGGAGAATCCAAAGCGCGGCAAGGTAAATCACAAAAAGAATAATTGACCAAAAAAAGAAATAATAATTATTTCGCGGGAAGACGAAGGCCAGAGCCGACATCACGGCCGATGCCAAAATTATTTTGAAAAAGCTGGATGCTCGAAACAGATAGCCAAACTCGCGATGAGTATAATACAGTCCCACCAGCATCACCACAAGCGCCATCAAAGCCGTTCCAGCCGCCGCGCCCATAATCCCAAAGTTTTTGATCAAGAAATACGTCAGTACCGAATTCATGAAAAATCCGATGATTGCCGTCACCATCGGCAATTTCACTTTTCCGGCGCCATTCAGGATGAAAGTGAGAACATAAAAGACGGTCAAAAACCCCTCCGCGATTACATAGACCGACATCACCGGCGCGGCCAGCGCGTATTTTGAGGAAAAAAATATTTTGATGATCGGCAAAGAAAAGTAGGACATCAAGAGGCATACTGGCGAAAGAAACATCACTAAAAATCGCAGAGACTGACTCACGATTTTTTTTATCTCGTCTGAATTGTTCGCCGAGGTCGATTTCGAAATTGAAGGCAGAAGTATGATCGTGAGGGCATAAAAAAGATTGTAGGGGATTGTGCCGACGGTATAGGCGGCATTATAGAGTCCTGTCTGGAAATCCGAGCGCAAGATTCCCTTCACAAGATAGAGGTCGATTGTGTTGAGAAGCTGATAGGCGATGAGAAAAACAGTCACCGGCCAGGCAAAAACAGCCAATTTTTTCCAATCAAATGTTCCAACGGCTTTTGTTTTTTTATACGGATCAAGCGCAAAAGCTTCGAAGAAAATAGAAAGGGGTGCCACCACATAGCCGAGAATGGCTCCCTCAAGCGCCAAGCCGCGTGATTTCAAAAGAAGCGCGAGACCAATTATAAAAACGATGCGCAAAATGCCGCGATTTGTCTTGAGAAATGCTTGAATTTTGAACTTGTGGATGCCAGTATAGTAATAGAAATAAAAAGAGGCCAAGGCGAAGGCGGGAATCACAAGCGAAGACAAGCGAAAAAGGTTGGTGAGCGTGGGATCATTGAGAATTCTCGCAATCACCGGCGAGAGGAGAAAGAAAATCACAGTCACCGATCCGATGATCACACTCTGGATTTTGATCGTCTGCCATTTGATAACCGGAATCAATCCCTTTTCTTTTTCGAATATTTCGCTCAAATATTTCGACATCGCCGTCGGCACGCTTTGGCCGATCAAAACAACCGTCATCGTCGTGAGCGTGACAATGATTCCAAACCGTCCGTAATCGGCCGGACCAAGCATGCGTCCCATCACGGCGTGGATAACATAAGCGGAGAGATTGTATATCACTTCGCTTATCGTCACCCAAAAAAACGATTTTACCAGGAATTTAGACATCGATTCTTGATTTTATTTCGCTGAAAATTTCTTCTTTACCCTTCTCTCCATTTATAATAATCATATCCCAATCCTTTATTTTTTCAGAAAATATTTTTTCCTTCGCCACCAGATATTCCATTCCCTGATCCGGTTTTCGATCGCGTTGCATAATAATCTCTGGCTTAACATTGATAAAAAACGCAAAATCGGGTTTTTGGATATATTTTTCAGCACATAGCTTCTTCTTGTTTCCCGAAAGAAAATTTATATTCACCACACTGTCAAAAAAATACCGGTCGGAGATGATACAATCAACTTTCAATTTCTTCGCCAATCGATTAAACCTGCAAATATCAATCAAAATCGCAATTTTACGTAATTGTATTTGCAACCAATTAGCTTTTATAACACTTTTTTCAGTCGTAGGTGTCGGACACCTACGATTTAATACGTTTCCGACTGAAAATTCCACCGCATGGAAATAGAAAAAAGTCTTATCTTGGGACTTGAGATAATTCTTCAATAATTCGATTTGCGTTGATTTTCCCGAGCCATCAAGCCCGGAAATAGTGATTAGTTTCAATTTTTTAATACATTAAGACTGCGACGGGTTCCATTTTTGCCACGGTTTTCACGATTTTATTTTCTTCCATTCCCCCGATCACTTCTTCAACATCCTTATAGTAACTTGCATCCTGAAAAATCACCCCTTTTGATTTGGCGTTGAAGAGTTTCGCTTTTCTTTTCCGCATTTTCGCGAATAATTCTTCTTTCGTCGCCGCTTTGTCATTTTCCGGATTCTTGCGCCGGCCGGTTCCATGAGCCGCGGAAAAAAATGTCGATTCATTTTCGTCCGTTCCGACAGCGAGATAGGCGGGAGTTGACATGGAAGACGGAATGAAAACCGGTTCGCCGGTCTGGGAAAATAGCGGATGATTTTTCATGCGCGCCGGCCCGAAAGCCCGCGAAGCGTTGTTGCGATGAACCCAAACATCCTCGCCAAAATGATTTTCTCTCTCGACATATACATGCGGCATGTCATAGAGCAAATCCAGCTCGGGATCTTTACCCAAAACTTTTTCGATGGTCTGATCCAGATTGCGAGTGAGGATAGTCCGATTGGCAAAGCCATGATTGGCGGCCGCTCGATGAGCAGTGATAAACATTTTTCCTTCCGAACTGTCTTCGTGATAGGCGATATATTCCGGCTTGTTCTTGAATTCTGAGATTTTTTCATTGAGCTCATCAAACGCTTTTTTGTTTTCGGGACGAAATGTCAACTTTCCCAATTCCAAAATCACTTTCTGGCTGAAATGTTCTTTCTCTTTCGGGGTATAGAGATATGACGCGTATTGCCCAAAAAGACCGGAGCCGGTATGCATGAGAAATATATATTGCCCCTTTTTCACTCCCAGTTTTTCAGCCAGCCCTTCGTCTTCGATGTCCGTTATCTTCATGAGATCCAGAAAATGATTTCCGGCCGCGCCCAGAATCCCCAGCCTGTATTTTCCGATCCAAAAAAATAGTTTCGGAATGGCATTCAAAATATCTCTTTCAGAAATTCCATCTTCCGAAAGATTGCCGTTTTTGAAAGTATTTTCAATTTCGTTTTTGATTCGCGTTCCGAAATATTTTGCCACCGGTTCCGTCCCTTTTCGGCATATGTCCATAACAAGCGAATAGGGAATCGGGGTGCCGACATAGGCTTTCGTCGGAATGGGTTTCAAAAGCGCGTTGAAAAGTTTGTCTATATTTTCCTCGGTCATATCGGCATCCTTCAGACTTGTCTTCAAGAACCGCATTCCGCAGTTGGGCGCCGTGTCGTTGATTTGAGGAAGGAAGTATTCTTTCGTAGGAACGACTGTTCCGGCCGGATTTTTCCGGCCTTTTTTGCTGTGCACATCGCTCATAGCGGCAAAATGATGAAAAACATATCCTGAAGCGGCAGTTTGCTCAATTTCTTTCAATGTATCAATATTGGGCATCAAATCCTCCGAAACATGCAAAACCGCCGGAACTTTCATCTTGTCCGTCTGGAATTGCTTTTTGTGATTTGACAGAGATTCAATATTCATAAGCTTTCGTATACTTTTTCGTATTCCTTCACTATTTTCAGTATATCAAAATTTTCCCTCGCGAATCGCATTCCTTTTTCGCCAAGCTCGCGCCGCGCTTCCGGATTTGAATAGAGGTATAAAATATTGTCGCGGAGGGATTCTTGATCGCCTGGATTTATCAATATGCTATTCTCTTCGTTCAAAAAATATTTGAGCCTTTCCAGATTGCTCGCAATCACCGGCTTTCCGCAAGCCATCGCTTCCGGAACAACCAGCGGAATATCGAATTTCCCGGCCATCGTTTGCGCGGGAAAAATGGAAACGTCGCACAAATTGAATATATCCTCCATGACGTAGCTCCCGTCGTCAATAAACGCTACCCGATCAAAAATGCCTTCCTTCTCAAATTTCTCTCCCACTTCTTCTTTCTTTTTCGCGTCTTTTTCGTTCTTCACCCGGACGGCGAGATGCAATTTGAAATTTTTATTAACTTTGGCAAGATCGGAAAAAACCGAAACAACGTCGTCCATATCTCCAAGCCGCACGTATTCGCCGGTGTAGTTTATCACAAAATCGTCTTCTTTCGTTTCAAATTTTCGCATCAGCTCCATTTTTTTGGGAGCGGGGGAAAACAAATTGATGTCAATTCCGGGATAAATTCTCTGAACATTTCCAAATCCAATTTTTTTGAGCTTCTCTTTGGCATAATCTGAATAGGTGATGATGAGATCGGCGTGAATAATTTTCTTAATATGCTCATCGCTATAAATGTCGTCTCTCAAAGTCGCCAGTGTCTGAATTGTTTTCAGCTTCTTATTCCGCAAACATATTTTCAACGCAAAAACATTCAGTTTTGTCGGTGTAAAAAAAGAATGAAGAATATCATAATCTTTCCCGCCTTTTATTAGAAATTCTTTTATAAGAAAAATATACGCCCTGGCTTTTTGCTCAAAATTCCACTCAGAGAACGTATATATATCGTGACAAACAATATTTCCTCCATTCCTAAAGCTCGGCTTTTGGAATGGCGACTTTTTGCAAGTTAGCAGGTGAATTTCAAAATCACTCGCATATTTGGCAAGAGTATAGGCGAAATCTTTTGATCCCTCGTCCCACGGCGGGCAAATCGGGCGAGTGAGAAGCAAAATGCTTTTTTTATCAGTCATAATTTAGCTTATATAAGGTAATATTTAGATTCTTATAATTGCAACTATTGACAAATTGCCAGATTCTACTATAATGCTCACAATACGAATCAGGAGGAAGCCCATGTAGACAATAGCCCCAATTACACTCAAGCCCCGAAAAAGCTGAGCTGAAAGAGATTAATCTCAATCAGCAATACTGCCAGGGGCTTTTTTATTTCCCCAAATTCTTATAAATCTTATACTTCAAATCATCCGCGCTTACTTCTATGGAAACACTGACGCCGTTGCTTGTGTCCAAATCCAGAACAGGAACAATTCTCTGCTCGGCGCCTTTTTCGATTTCGACTTTGTTGCCGGAAACCTTTTTCCCATCAATAAAAATATTATAATCATATGCCATTTTTTTGCCCTCATGATTTTCAATCGCGAAATTGAGCGAATCATCGCGCGGATTTTCAAAATAGACCACACTCCATGCTTTTTTGTAATCGTAGTTATGATTCTTCGCTTCAACGACAAAAAGCACCGAAAAACTCACGATGAGCAAAATTATGGTGGCGATGATGATTATTTTGCTGGACATAATTTTCCAAAGCTCGGCTTTTTCCTCCCGCCTCTCGCGAGAGGCGGGATTCCTCAAAGCCAAGCCTTTTTAATTTCTTTTGAATACAGCTATATAATTTGAACTGTATATCTTCGAAAAATCCGGATATTTTTCGAAACTGTTTCCTTCAAGCTGGACATTGAGCGCGATATAATTCACGCCAGTTTCCGAAAAACAAGCCTGCCCTTCCGGCGATTCCGGATTCGAAATCATGTCCCGCGTGCAGGTTTCGCGAGGCTTGGTCGAGTCAATATAGCGAAACAACATACCTCGGCTCAAAGGATAATTATAGTCTTTCATGAAAAACAACTTATACCAAGAATCGCCGGATATGTTCACGTGGTCTTTGAGCAAAATATCTTGCGATGTATCCAGCTTCTCCGCCAGATATTTGGCCGAGTGGAATGTTTCCATCACTTCCTGAAATTGCGGCCGGACTTTGAAGGCGTCGGCGCTGTCCGAGAGCCCATCCGTAATCACAAAAAACAGCAAGACAAAAAGAAAGGCGGTCGAGAGAAAAATTGTCGAAGATTTTCGGAAAAGTCTCATGAGCTCCACCAAACTGAATGCCGCCAGCAAAGAAAAGGGTAGATACAGATAATTCCCGATCCGGTCGCTCGGAATATTGACATAAAGCCACCCCGGCTTCCAACTCATAATCATCAAAACGAGCGCCCAGGCAAAAGCAAAACTAAATTTGTAATCTTTTCTTTTGAAGGACAGAAAGAGAAGGGCAAATCCCAGAGCGCCCAGAATCAATCGCGCGCTTCCCGCGTTCGCTTCCAACTGGCCAAGGTTCAGCCCGATTCTTGTGATTTTGGTCGGCTCGCCGGTTGCTTGAGCGACTGCCGCGGGATTGAAATAGGAGGGCGTGAATATAAATAAAAAGTAAAAAGCCAAAAGTAAAAAGATGGCTATCGGGAAGGGTTTCAAAAATATTTTCAGCCAATCGCCGATGATTTTGAAAATCCGTTCGAAATTCAGCGCGAGATACGCCAAAACAACCGCCGCAATCGAATAAAGCAGAATAAAAGCGGACAAATGATGGGTATAAAGAAGCCCGGCCGCCGAAAAAAGAAAAAGTCCCGCGAAACTGGAATCTTTTTCAGAAAACGCCCGATACAAAAAATACAAAGCGACCGGAATCAGCATGTTGCCGATGATATTTCCAACCACTCCGCCGCTCACGTATTTCCCCTGGGGGGCATTGATGGCGTAAAGAACGCCGGAAACGAAAAAAATCATGGCCGCTGTCTTTGGACTTTGGAATATCCTCCCGGCCAATATTGACAAAGTGAAAATTCCAACGATATTCAAAAAAAGCAGAACAAGAACCGGCATGGCGCTCATGATACTCGCGCCGCTCACGAGATTCACTACCGCGAAAACAATATGTTCGCCGATGATAAAGTCCGGCATTCCATAATCAGGGAGGCTCCCCGTGTCAACAATTTTCTGGACCCAGAACATATGGTGGCCAAGGTCCGTTGAAGAGGGGATAATCGTGTCAGAAAGATATGTCGTCCGCATGAAAACCGCCAAAAAAATCGAAATCAAAATGAAAATAGCCTGCCAGTAGGAAAATTCAAAATAATTGCGCGATATTTCTTCTTCCTGCTTTTTCTTTGTTTTTTTTCGGAATCGCAATTGAAAAACAATATAGCAGAGCAACGAGAAAGCAATGATCACTCCAATCAGCACCATCCCGTTCAAAAAAATATGCAGCCGGTTGAGCGCCAGAACCAAAAGATCCACCGAAATGAGACTCATCGGAACGACTAAAACCGCTTTTTCAAAAAAAGAAATTTTTTCATTCTTCCAACCAAAAACAGCAAGGAGCAGAAAAAAACCCGGGAGGACAAAAATGAAGGGAAAAGTCAGAACAAGTTTTATTAGACTAAAAATCATAAAATAGCTGTTTCCTAATCTACAAGATTAGGAAAGGGTAATCCAAATTACGAATTACGAATTACCAATTACCTCGAGATATTTTTTGGCTATTTTTTCCCAGCTATAATTCTCAATCGTAAATTTCTTCGCCTTCTTTCCAAACTCCCGGCGAAAATCATCATCAGAAATAAAATCGTTGATTTTCTTCACGTAGCCCGGCGCGTCTCCCGGCTCGACCAAAAATCCGTTCTCTCCGTCCTTGATTGCGTCTTTCAGCCCCTCAAGATTTGAGGCAACCACAACCCTTCCGCACGCGCCGGCTTCAATCACGTTTATGCCGAAACCTTCCATAGTGCCTTCAATTCTTATATTCGGGGAAACGACAATGTCCGCGGTGTTGAGCAGGGTGATTTTTTGCTCCTCGGGGATCGAAGGAACAAGCCAGACTCTTTTTTCAAGGTTGTTTTCTTTGACGGCTTTTTCGCAAGCCGGAAAATCGTCTTTGTCTCCGGCTGTGTTTTTCCCCACCCGGGCTCCGGCCGCGACCATTATGATGTTTTCTGGCAAACGGGGCATCACTTGGCCGATGAACCAGCTTGTCCCCTTGTGCGGGACGAATCTTCCCAACCGTAAAATCACCTTTTTATCCGAAATATCAGTCCCCAGAATTTCGGAAATGCCATTTCTCTCGCTTTCCTTTGAAAGTTCGCCCACATTCACTCCATTGGGGATAAAGACGCAAAGATTCCTGTTGATGCCGGCTTTTTCCGCTTCTTCTATGGTTGAATTTCCAACCATCAGTAGCTTGTCGAGTTTCTTGAGGGAAACAATATTGATGCTTTTGTATATTTTCGAAAGGATTCCTTTTTTGTTCGCAAAAGTGATGTCCAGCCCATGAACGACGCAAAAGAATTTTTTTCGGGAATGGAACATTTTCACTCCTTCTCCGAGCGGTGCCAAAACTCCGTTTCCCAAGAGACACGCGTCATAGCGCCCCATCAAAAAAAGCATCTTGAAAAAAGCCGCGGGCAAAAAAATCGGCAACCAGGCTTTTCCTTTGCTGTTGGCGATCACTTTTACTTCGGCGATTTTTTTGAGGCTTTCCGCAAGATTGAAATTCTGGCTTTCGACCCCTCCCCGGATTGGCGGATAAGAGTGAGAAACAAAGAGTATTTTCATAAAATAGCCACAAAAACACTATACCACAACCGGCGGAAAAAATCGAGCTTTTGGTTTGCTTCGAAGCTATTTTTATCGTATGATAATGATAACATGAAAATCGGGATAAACGCTTCATTTTTGAGGAAAATTGACACGGGCATCGGTCAGGTGACGCATGGGTTTGTCCGAGAGCTCGCAAAATCACACTCGAAAAAAAACGAGTATTTTTTGTATTTGGAAAAGGATATTGATTTCAAGCTTCCAAAAAATTTCGAAAAACGCGTTTTTTTGCCGCTGCTTTGGCGGCGCGACGATTTGGTCCGAAAAATCTGGTGGGAAAAATTTTTGCTGCCGCGGCGCGCAAAAAAAGACGGGTGCGATGCTTTTGTTTCCCTCTATCAATGCCCGACGTTTTTTTCCAAAAAATCGCCTCGTCGGCGATCCACCGGAGAGGCGGATATCCGACACAAAATGCTCGTCCACGACCTTATCCCGAAAGTTTTTCCGGAATATCTTGACAACTGGCGCAAGAAATTCTATTTCTATCTTTCGAACCAGGCAGTTCGAGACGCTGACAAAGTTTTCACTGTTTCCGAATGGTCGAAGAAAGATATCCACAAATACCTTGGAATTCCTGAAAAAAAAATAGGAGTAGTTCACCCAAACGTCAGCGAAGATTTTTTTCAGACCGGAAACAATGACGAAGACAACAAAATTCTTGAAAAATACGGAATATTTGGGCGCTATATTTTCTATGTTGGCGGATTCGATTTTCGGAAAAATGTTTCCGGCCTTCTGAGAGCATACCGAAAATTGACGGAAAGATACGAAGTAAATGACGTGAATCTGGTGCTGGGAGGAGAAGACAAATCAAAATATAGCCCGCTTTTCACCAATATAAAAAAGGAAATTGAAGATTTGGGACTGGAAAATGACGTGAAACTGGCCGGCTTCATTGAGCAAAAAGATCTGCCGGCGCTGTATCGCCAATGCGAACTTTTTGTCCTACCGACTTTATACGAAGGTTTTGGGCTTATGGCGCTTGAAGCGATGGCTTCGGGCACGCCGGCAGCCGTTTCCAAAACCTCATCGCTTCCGGAAATTGGAGGCGACGCGGTTCTCTATTTCAATCCCTATGACGAGGATGAGATGGCCCGGGTGATGGGAAAAATTCTCCAAAACACAAAACTCAAACACCATCTCGCGGATAAAGGGAAAGAGAGAGCCAAAAAATTCAGCTGGAAAAAGTTTGTGGATATAATTTTGAAATAATGCCCGGCTATAATAATCTGGTGAAAATCACAAAGGATATTTTCAAAAGGGAACTCGCTTGGGTTTGGATTTTTGGTTTTGTTTTGAGCCTGGTTGCCGTGGTTCTTTCCGCAAAAGGTAAACTCTCTCTCGGAAAAGGGGATTTTGTTTTTTTGTCTTTGGTGACACTCCTTGTCGCGCTTTATCGCCCGCGTTGGATATTTTTCCTTTTCGTGGGCAGTATTTCTCTCGAAAATATAATTTTGACCGGCAGTTTCCTCCCGGTCCAGTTGCGGCCCTATCAGTTTTTGGGAGGAATATTGATTCTGGCTTTGGCTATTTTGTTCGCTTCCAAACGGCTTCGTTTCAAACTGTTGAAACCAACTTGGATTGATTGGCTTGTTTTTTCTTTGATTCCTTTCAGTTTTCTGGCTTTGGCGGGCGCATCCAGCAAGGCTATCAGTCTCAAAAATAACCTCGTCCTGATTTCTTTTGTTGCTTTATATTATTTGGCGCGTTCTTTCCTGAGAAGCCGGGAGGATTTCGCAAAAACGGCCGCCTTTTTCACGGTTTCCTTTTTGACAACAACTTTGTTCGGCTTCTGGCAGGTTTTCGCCGACAAATTCGGCCTAAAATCCTTTGAAGTGATGTTTGGAAGGCCAAATTCCACTTTCACGGAGCCCGACTGGCTGGGAATATATCTTTGCTTCGCGTTGGCAGTTTTTCTCGCGCTGATATTTTATTCTCTCCGGACAAAGAAAAAGATATTTTTTTCAAAAAAGTATACTGCTTTGTTTCTGGATATTTTTGTTTTTCTTGACGTGGCGCTTATCATCCTGACACTCTCGCGCTCGGCTTGGGTTGGAGCCGCTGCCGTCTTCGCTCTTTATTTCCTCGCGCTTGTGCCATCGCAAAAATATATTTCCTCCAGGAAATATGCCGCGGGCTGGAGAGGATTTTTGAGAGAAGCGGCGATTATGTTTTCGATTGTCGTTGTTTCTTTGGCGGCGATTCATTTCGGAAAACTTTCGAAGTTTGATATCTTTGACCGGGCGCGCTCGGCTGCCACGAGCGAACAAAAAATCACTATCGCCTGTGAAAACGGTTCGAATGTCCCGCAGACAATTTCCAGCGCGGACGAACTGGCAAAATTCAATTGCCGGCATATCAATCTTGAGGAAATTGATCTCTACAAATCGCAGGGAAAAGTTGTCACCGAAATTTTCCGGAAAGACCCGAACGTGATGACTCGTAGCGCGATTTATCAAAAAAGCTGGGAGATTCTCAAAATTCATCCGCTCACGGGAATCGGCTTCGGAACAATCACGCAAAATCTGGGAACTGACGAGCGGGGAGCGGGACTCAATGAAAGCAACATTTTTTTGCAAATCTGGGCAGGGAGCGGAATCTTGGGGTTGATAGTATTTTTCACCGCCTTGGGATATTTGTTTGTTTATTCTTTACGCCGAATCTCACCTGTTTGCCCAATGAATCGCCTTTTCGGCTGTCCGGTTTTGAATGATAATTTTGAAAAAGCTGCCAACATCTTCACGGTCTTGGGAATCGCCGCTTTGATGATTCCGAATCTTTTCAACGCAGGGCTATTCATGGGAATATTTTGGCTTGGATTAGCAACAATTATAAGTATAAAAGAAAATATCCGCTTTAATCCGCAATAATCCGCTTATTCCGCAACATTATGAAAGTAGGCATTGATATCAGATTAATAGGCAAAAATCAAACCGGCAGCGAGGTATATTTTTTCAATTTAGCGAAAAATCTGGCGACGATTGACCGAGAAAATGAATACTATTTTTACACTGACCGCGATCCTGAAAAAGATCATGTCCTGAAAGAAGAAGTCCGAAAGCTAAAATTGGGCGACAATATCAAGATTGTTTATATAAAATCTCCGAACCGTTTTTGGTGGAATTTTTGGGCATTGCGGAATCATCTCAAAAAAAATCCGGTCGATGTTTTTCATACCCAATACATCGCGCCCTTTTGGCTGCCGAAAAATATCAAGCTCGTTCTCACGGTTCATGACGTTTCTTTCAATTTCTTTCCGCAGTATATCAAAAGAAGCGATTTGTTTTTCCTGAAAACGCTCCTCCCGCGAAGTATCCGCCGGGCGGACAAAATCATCACCGTTTCCGAAAGTGAGAGAAAAAATATCCTGGATTTTTATAAAATCCCCCCGGAAAAAATCGAATTTACCTATAATGGAGTTGATTTCGAAAAATTCAGCCAAAACTGCTCTCCAGAAGAAATAAAAAAAATACATACCAAATACCAAATACCAGATACTAGATACGCTTTATACATCGGCACCCTCCAGCCAAGAAAAAACATTCCGGTGATTATTGAAGCGATGAAAACGCTGGGCATCAAACTGGTTCTTGCCGGAAACAGAAACGCGCACAATTTCGACAAAAAAATCGACGAAGCAATCGAGAAAAATAATCTCAAAGACAAAGTGATTTTCCCCGGCTGGATTGGTGAAGACGACAAGTCCGCTTTGCTGCAATCAGCCGAATGTTTCGTTTTTCCTTCGCTCTATGAGGGCTTTGGCATTCCCGTCATTGAAGCCATGGCCGCCGGCACGCCGGTTGCTTGCTCCAATATTCCCGTCCTCCGGGAGATAGGCGGAGATGCGGCACTCTTTTGCGATCCAAAAAACAGCCATGAATTTGCCGAAAATATTTCAAAAATCCTGGACGACGAAAACTTGCGGAAAAACTTGATCAAAATAGGCCAAGAAACCGCCCAAAAATTCACTTGGCGAAAAACAGCCGAAAAAACGCTTGAAATATATAAAAACTTGTAATTTTTCCGAAAATAATATAGATTTTGCAAAGAGCAGGAGGGTGCTCTTTTTTGTATCCCTAGCTCATTAAAAAATCCATAAAAAAGGTGGTGATCCCCTTGACTCAAGACCTCCTCGACAATCATGAAGAACTTCCTTTTGAAGAATTGGGGATCTCCGTGATCGAAGAAAAAGAAGGGGTTTTTTTTGAAGAAGAACCCGCTCAAACTGAAGAAACAAAAGCCGCCGGAGCGGAAAATGATCTTTTGAAAAGATACATTGAAGAAATCCGTCGGATTCCGCGGCTAACTCGAGAAGAAGAAACGGCTCTCACTTACGCCGCAAAAATCGGTGATGGAGAGATTTCTAAAAAAGCTCGCAAGAGACTGATAACCAGCAATCTTCGACTGGTCGTAAAAATTTCCCGAGACTTTGACAGATATTGGTCACGAAATTTACTCGATCTAATCCAGGAAGGAAACATGGGCCTAATGCGCTCTATCCAGAAATTTGATCCCTACCGCGGCATAAAACTGTCTTACTATGCCTCATTCTGGATTAAGGCTTATATCCTCAAATTCATTATGGATAACTGGAAGCTGGTGAAAATCGGCACAACCCAAGCCCAGCGAAAGCTATTCTACAACCTAAAACGCGAGAAAGATCAATTGTTTTCGAATGGTTTCGAGGCAAGCCCGCAGCTCCTCGCCGACGTAATGAACGTGACTGAACAGGAAGTTATCGAAATGGAGCAGCGGATGCAAAGCTGGGATTTGTCGCTTGAAACTCCCATAGGATATGATTCCGACGAATCACACAAAGATTTTCTTCCTGACAATGCCTTGTTGCCCGAAGAGCTTGTCGCACAGGCAAATCTATTGGCCTGGTTGAGAGAAAATCTTTCTGTTTTCCGCGAGAAAATCGGCAAACGGGAAATTTTTATTCTGGACCAGCGGATACTTTCAGATTCTCCGTTGACCCTGGAAGAAATTGGATCTCGTTACAATATCAGCCGAGAAAGAGTCCGACAAATCGAAAAAAATCTTCTCCAGAAATTAAAAAAGTTCATAAAGGAGATCGATCCGATGAAACAAGGTGAGGGATTGACCAGAATAATGGGCGTCACTTCCGCGCAGGTGATTCGTGAACTCGGCATTGAAACAATATCGCAACTAATCTCCCTGACCAGCGATGAATTTGTTCAAAAACTCGCTGGCAGAAAAAGCCATGCAGTGACCGTGAGAGCAATCGCGAATGGCATGGTCAGCAACAATAAATTTTTTGGCGATGGCAAAGAGGTGGAGGCAACCAAACAATTGATGAATTATCACCCGAGCACGTATAAGCCGCCTGCCGAAACCCCGACATCTGCTCCGCCGCCTCCTGCACCGCCCGGAGAGGCTGGCACGAGCCCTCCCGCCGCAGAACAAATCACCGCGAAGACTTCTGCTGAAGCCCCAACTGGCGAAAAATCTCTTCGCCCAACGCTATTGAGATTTTCGGCCGCCTTTGATTTTCTGACTGCGAATGGAGGCAACCCGGAGAAAATTGAGGGCTACGAAGAAGGATTCTTCGCCCAAAACGGGCAAGAATATCTCCTTTCGATCAGCATAAGGAGAAAAAATAATCCTGTCTGATTCAATGCGAAACATTCAATCGGCGCCCGGGAATAGCTCCTTGGTGCCGTTTTTTTTGGCAAATTCCGTTTGCATTGCCATAAATATTATTTTATAATATACTCATTGGTAATGCCTTAGAAGCAAGTTATTTTTTATTTTGAGCGTAAACTAACAGAGAGCCAACAATATGGGACTTTTTTCACGAAGCTACAAAGACGAAAACACGAAACCAAGAAAGAAAAGATTTTGGAAAAAAAGATGGTTCAGAGTCCTGGCGGTCATTCTTTTTCTTTTGGTCGCGACCGGCGGATACGCGATGTATAGGACTGGAACAACTCTCAGCAAAATTTCAACCAAAGACGGGTTTATAAAGTCTCTCTGGAAATCAATTCCAGGGGTTGGTTCCGATCAGCTTCAGGGCGAAAATGAGGGGCAAATCAATGTGCTTCTGCTTGGCATGCGCGGAAATAATATGCCGGGCGGAGGGCTTTTGGCTGACACGATCATGATCGCAATGGTCCGGCCCAAAGAAAACAAGGTGGCGCTGGTTTCCATTCCCCGCGATCTCTGGGTGAACTATCCCGGGACATCGAACCAGGGAAAAATCAACTCTGTTCACGCTCTTTATGAAGAGAAAGGAGAGGGGAAAGGAATGGATGCCATGAAACAAATTGTCGGCGACATAACGGGTCTCCCGATTCACTACGCCGTCACGCTTGATTTCAAGGGGTTTACTGAGCTGATTGACGCGGTTGGAGGAGTGGATGTTTATCTCGATAAGCCTTTCTCCGAACCAACCCAGTTTGAAGGCGAAAGTGCCGCCAATTTTTCGCTTCCGGCCGGAAAAAACCATATCGACGGCGCAAAAGGACTTTTCTTTGTCCGCGCCCGTTATGCTTCTTCCGACTTTGAGCGAGCCAAACGGCAGCAACAGGTTTTGATTGCCCTCAAAGACAAACTTATGAGCCTTGGAACTCTCACTGATTTCGGAAAAGTGAACAACATTCTCAACGTGCTGGGAGATGATGTCCGTACGGATATGGACATATCCGAAATGAAGAAATTTTTCAATCTGGCAAATTCTATGCAAAATCCTCAAATAAAGCAGAAAGTGTTTGACACATCCGAAGGAGGACTGCTCTATTCGACAAAAGCCGACACGCCGGAAGGAAAGACATACGTGCTGCTGCCAAACGGCGGGAATTATGATAAAATCAGGGAAGCGTGCCGAAATATTTTCCAATAACACAGATCCGACGAGAAAAATGAATAAGGAATTATCAATCATCGTCACGAGCTACAAAAACCCTTCGGTTCTTCGGCTTTGCCTGGAATCTCTGAAAAAAAACGTTCTCAACGAAAATTTCGAAATCCTTGTTTTCGACAGCGCGACGGAAGAAGACACGGAGATGATGATGCGAGAAGATTTTCCGGATATACTTTTTTTTCCATTCAAGGACAATTTGGGCTTTTCAAGGCTTGTAAACAACGGCTTGAGAAAAGCGAAAGGCCATTTTATCCTCATCCTCAACGCGGATATAATAATCGAAAGAAAATCGGCTGACATACTCCTTCAGGAGCTGAAAAAAAATCCCGGAATCGGGATTATCGGTCCAAAACTCATGAATTTTGACGGGAAAGTGCAGTCATCGTGTTTCCGTTTTTATACCCCTCCTATCATCGTTTATCGCCGCACACATCTGGGAAGATTTCTGTTTGCCAAAAGAAAAATCGACAAATTTTTGTATAAAGACAAGGATCTCAAAAAACCGCAAGAGGTTGACTGGCTGATGGGCTCTGCTATGATGACGAGCAGAAAAGCCTTCGAAAAAGTGGGCTTTATGGAAGAAAACTTTGGCTTTATGTATTTTGAAGATGTCGACTGGTGCCGCCGGTTTTGGGAAAAAGGATTCAAAGTCGTATACTTTCCACTCACAAAAATGTTCCACTATCACGGCAAAGGATCGGCGAGCCAAAGCGCCCTTCGGGCAGTATTTTTGAACAAACTCACGCGAGAACATATCAAAAGCGCTTTCAAATATTTTCGCAAGTATTTTCGAAAACAAAATCCTCACAGGGAAAAACACTAGACCCAAAGCGCTAAATTCCGAATAAATTCTCAGCCAGAGGCTGGTCCGCCTTTGGCGGAAAATTTTCAAAACGTTTTCGATTTTAGCAATTTTTATTTTGATATTGTTTAGGATTTATAGTTTTGAATTTTGAAATTGATACAATGGACATTGAGAATAACAACCGAAAAAGTAGCAAATTCCGGCAACATTTCAATTATTTTATTGTAGTTGTCCTTGTCTGCGCCAGTTTTTATGGCGGAGTTTTTTATTCCCAATACAAAGCCGCCAAAAACAATAAAACCGACATAATCCAGAATCTCGTCCTTGAAAACCACAACAAGAGCCAGCCGAAAGACGTGAACGCCGATCTTTTTTGGGAAGCTTGGAACCTTATCACGGAAAAATACGTTGATCCCTCAAAGGTTGACAAAAACAAGATGCTTTATGGCGCCATTTCAGGAATGGTGAAATCGCTTGGCGATCCATTTTCAAGTTTCATGAATCCGGAAGAAAGCCAGCAGTTTTCAAGTGACATGCAGGGAACATTTGAGGGAATTGGAACAGAAATCGGCCTCAAGAACGATATCCTGACCGTGATTGCCCCAATTGACGGAACACCGGCTGACCAGGCTGGACTCAAGGCTGGGGACATGATATTGAAAATTGATGATGCCGTGACAACCGATTTGTCTGTTGACGAGGCGGTTGCGAAAATTCGCGGGCCGAAAGGAACACAAGTGAAACTCACGATTCTGCGGGACAAAAATGGAAGTCCGAAAGAAATAACCATCACTCGCGACACGATCAACGTCAAAAGTGTCAAGATTGAATTCAAGGAAAACAATATCGCGGTTATCAAGATTTCAAAATTCGGCGATGACACGAATCTCGAATTCAACAAAGCCGCCAACGAGGCTGTCAGCCGCAAAGCTTCGGGGATAATCCTCGATCTCAGAAACAATCCTGGCGGATATCTGGAAACAGCCGTTGAAGCCGCTTCCAAGTTCGTCCCGAAAGATGTTCTGGTCGTTGCCGAAGAAAACCGGGGAGGCCAAAGAAACGAGTATAAAGCCGAGGGAGGGGATATTCTCAAGGGCATTCCGGTGGTTGTTCTCGTGAACGGCGGCAGCGCCAGCGCTTCGGAAATATTGTCGGGAGCCTTGAGAGACGATTTGGGAGCCAAACTGGTCGGTAGCAAAACCTTCGGAAAAGGATCCGTCCAGCAGCTCGAAAAAATGACCGGTGGATCAAATTTGCGCATCACCATTGCCCGCTGGCTCACTCCAAACGGGGATTATATAATGGAAAAGGGAATTGAACCAGACGTGAAGGTCGACCTCACCGATGATGATTACAACAACAGCCGCGACCCCCAGATGGACAAGGCGCTTGAAATATTGAAAGGAGAAATAAAATAATATTCCTGCCTCTTGGCAACCGTCAAGTTTTTCTATATAATCATTGCAAGGGGACAGAAAAATATGAAAGTTATTCTGACAAAAGATGTCGAGAGTCTCGGCAAGGAGGGAGAAGTGAAAGAAGTCGCGGACGGATTCGCGAGAAACTTTTTGTTTCCAAAAAATATGGCGGAGCCGGCAACGGACGCGGCCATGCAAAACGCCGAAGTGAAGAAGAAAAAACAAGCCGAAAACGCGAAACTCGAGCTTGAGGATTCCCAGAAACTCGCCGAGCAGCTGGAAGGACGCGAGCTCTATATCAAAGTCAAGGAAGAGGAGGGAAAGCTTTTCGGCTCTGTCAATGAAAAAACCGTTGCCAAGACTTTCAAGGATGAGGGAATTTCCATCAGCCCGGAAAACATCAAACTAGCCGAACCAATAAAAGAAATTGGGGAATACGACGCGCAGATCAATCTGGACCACGGGCTTGAAGCGAACATAAAGATAATTTTAGTCAGCGAAAGCGAGGAAAAATAATCCTTTGCCGCGCATTTTGATAATTTAGACAGGGGTGAGTTTATCACCCTTATTTTCTTTAATAAAACACGAACAGATCGAATATTTCACGAAAATAACAAAGTTTTTCGTTTTACTCGTTAGGTATCCGTTGAATTCGTGTTGATTCATATGAAACCGAAATACATTTTTGTTGTGGGGGGAGTGATGAGCGGAGTCGGAAAAGGGATCGCCACCTCTTCGATTGGAAACATTTTGCATTCGAAAGGTTTCCGGGTGACGGTCATGAAAATCGACCCGTATCTCAATGTTGACGCGGGGACAATGAACCCGACCGAACATGGAGAGGTTTTTGTTTTGGATGACGGACTCGAAACGGACCAGGATATGGGACACTATGAGCGATTCTTGAACCTCACGCTCTCGGGGGAAAACTATATGACCAACGGAATGGTTTATAAAACGATCATTGACCGCGAGCGTTCAATGGGATACGGCGGCCGGTGTGTCGATGTCGTGCCGGATGTTCCGAAAGAAATCATCCGCCGCATCCAAAAAGCGCAAAAAAAATCAAAAGCTGAAATCATGCTCATCGAAATCGGCGGAACTCTCGGAGAATATCAAGGGCTTTTGTTTCTCGAAGCGGGAAGAATGCTTCGTCTTCAAAACCGCGGCGATGTTCTTTTTGTTCTTGTGAGTTATCTCCCTGTTCCGAATAAAATCGGAGAGATGAAAACAAAACCGACCCAATACGCCGTCCGGTCTTTGAACGCCGCCGGGATTCAGCCAGATTTGATCATCGCTCGTTCAGAAATCGCGCTCGACAAAAAACGCAAGGAAAAATTGGCTGATCATTGCAACCTTCAGGAAGAAGACGTCATCAGCGCGCCGGACATTGAATCTGTCTACGAAGTGCCGGTCAATTTCGAAAAAGACGGGCTTAGCAAAACGATTCTCAAAAAATTGGGGCTGCAAGCAAAGAAAAAAGATTTGGTGAAATGGCGGGGTATGATTCAAAATATCAAAAATTCCAAAAAACCCCTGCGAATCGGCATTGTCGGAAAATATTTTGGAACAGGCGATTTTGTTCTTTCTGATGCTTATATTTCTGTTATAGAAGCCATAAAACACGCCTGCTATTCTCATAAGCGAAAACCGAAAATTGACTGGCTCAATTCGGAAGAATACGAAAAAAATCCGTCTAAAGTCCGGGAACTCAAGCAATATGCCGGCATTATCGTCCCCGGCGGGTTTGGAGAGCGGGGAGTGGAAGGAAAAATAAAAGCCATTGAATTTTGCCGAAAAAATAAAATCCCTTATTTCGGGCTTTGCTATGGAATGCAGCTTCTTGTCATTGAATTTGCCAGAAATGTTTTGGGTCTCAAGGGAGCGAACACGACTGAAATAAACCGCAACACCAAGTTTCCCGTGATTGACATCATGCCCGAGCAGAAAAAAAATATAGCCGACAAAAATTATGGCGCGACGATGCGGCTGGGGGCTTATCCGGCGACGCTCAAGAAAAACACTATTGCCTTCGACGCTTATAAAAATCAAACTATTTCTGAACGCCACCGTCATCGATGGGAAGTCAATCCCGAGTATATCAACGAGTTTGAAGCCAAAGGCCTTGTTTTCTCCGGAACTTCTCCAGACGGACGCCTCATGGAAATCGCGGAGCTACCGAAAAAATCGCATCCTTTCTTTTTGGGAACCCAGTTTCATCCAGAATTCAAATCTTCGCCTCTGAAGCCTCATCCGTTATTTCTTGAATTTATAAGAGCAGCTATAAAAAAATAGCTCCAGGCCGAGGCCTGGAGGCGGAAATGGTAGAGTTATTTTAGAATTTTATATAAAGACTTTGACTTCATCTTCGCCATTTTTCGGTGAGAGGACTTGTGCTCTAAAATAGTAGTAGAGCTTTTCCAAGTCAACGTACTCAACCTGATGATCAAAAAGGAGCTGGTCTGGATTTCCGTCAAATTCGTAAGCCCAAACCCAACACCCCATTCTTGGATCAAGGTTAGGCCCCATCTTCCATCTGGCCTTCATTAGCTCCGTACCCAGAATTCCTTCCACCTCCTTACAATGGCATTTGCAGAAATTATATTGGTTTTTTTCCAATACTACTCGCCCTTTCCGCATTTTGATAATTTCTGGATGCACAGCAAAAGTCAGCAGCATGCTTCCGTTTGTTGTATTAATTGGCCACATTTCGGAACAGCCTGGCCAGTCACATTTATAGAACTTAACATCTACCTCCATCTCTTAACCCTCCCGAGAGAAATATAGAAATTTTTTTCTAAAAAAGTTATTACTCCACGTTCACAAACTGCGCTCTTTCAAGTTTTCCGGTAAATTTTCTAATCTTCTTTGCAGTAAATTTAACAACGCCGTCAGCCATCGCGAAAAGAGTGTCGTCGCTTCCGCGCTTCACGTTTTTTCCCGCCCGGAATTTTGTTCCGCGCTGGCGGATAATGATGTTTCCGATCTTCACTTTTTCTCCGCCGAATTTTTTGACGCCGAGGCGCTTCGAGATTGAATCGCGCCCCAATTGAGTCGAACCGCCGGCTTTTCTATGTGCCATAAAATAAGTTTAAAGTTAAAAATGAGAAGTGAAGAGTTTTGGAATCCACTATAGAATGATAATAAAAAAACAAATTTATGTCAACATTTGACTCATTCGAGGTCGAAGTTGAAAGTGAAGAAAAAGGCTTATACAAGCTTAATTTAGGAAAGAAAGATACTTCACACAAACAGAAACTTTTGTCAGGCTGGAATAAATACGGCGATAAAATCATTCTAGTGATTGGAATTATATTGATTGCCGCCGTTTCCTTTGAAGGCGGATTTTTGAAAGGTCAGAAAAATCAAAAAGGGCTGGTGATGGTGAATCAGGCCGCCTGCGCGCCCTGTCCAAAAGATGAAAAAAACAACAACGCTTCGAGCGCCAATAATCCCGCGCTTAACGCTCTTCAAAACCAATCTGAAAATCAGCCCAACACCGAAAATCAAAAATGCGACTTTGCCGCCAGCAAAAATTCAAACAAATATCATCTTGCATCCTGCCAATGGGCGCAAAAAATAAAACCAGAAAACAAAATCTGTTTTTCTTCGAAAGAAGAAGCTGAAAGCAGGGGCTATCAAGGCGCGAAGTGCTGCATAAAGTGACTTTTTTCTATACTTTCATTTTATCCTTTGTCAGAATATGCTCTTTTTCATTGATTTTCCTTCTTCGGATAAGCAAATACAAAAGCCCGAAATACAAAGCGGCCGCGATTGCTCCAGCCACCACGGCGTATCCGACTATGACGGGCAAAGCCACGTCGCGCAAAATGTTCCAGCTGAAAAAATACTGCCACCCCAGACTGAAAACTTCATGGGAATCATTTGAAAGCCTCTGCGGATCAATGTGAAAAATAAACCCCCCGACAGTCGCGGCGACAGGCAGCACCAGAACTGTTGTCCACATATTCACCGCGAGGACTCCGGCCAGCGCAGCGAGACGGTTGAGTCTGAAAATATACGCGAAAAAAAGCGTGACGAGAACCCCTTCACCTGGCGTAATTCCCATGAAAACCCCAAGCGCCGCTCCTCCGGCCACCTTGTGCGGGGTGTCGTCAATGAGGAAAAATTGCTTTATGTAATCTCTGATTCTTTTCTTCATTACTGCTGGTTCACAATTTATGCAAAGGCAAAAGTTGAGGTTTTGAGGATATCGCGTCAGCCGGCAGTTCCACTGCCGGCCAGCCTACTCGAAAAATCCCATTCTTTGCCGAACAAAAAAATTTAGCCCTTTTTGACCACAAAACTTTTCGACTCTTTTTCCACTGTTTTTGCTTTTTCCGCAACTCTGCGCGCGTCGAGCGGCAAAACACCAAGAATATTTTTTAGCGCGACGCCGTCAACTTTGAGAACATCCTCCCACTTATCGAGCGGCTCCAAAACCGCACGGAGCTTTTCTTTGTCGTATTTATAAGTCTTTCGAAGCGTTCGAAGGATCCTCCCCGCGTCCGAAAAAACTTGGTCCACTTTTTCCTGGTCCATGTATCCGGAAAGTATTTCCTGAAGCTCGCCGATGCGGTCCGATTTGGATTTCACTTCATCTTTGAGTAAAATATATTCTTCGATGATTTTCGCCGTGTCGATATCCTTTTGCCCCTTTTCCTTGAATTTATGGCTCCACATCGGGCAGATGTTTTGGTATCCGCACCAGTCGCAAAGGCCCGAAATTGTCGGTTCGAACTTTGACCGGCCTATCTGGCCAATGAGGTCAAGCATCAATTCCTCGCTTTGCTTCACCTGCTCGAGCGACCGACGCGAAGTGAGTTTCACGCCATGCTTCAGGTAGTATAGACTCACTTTTATTTTATCCAGATTATCAACTTCTTTCGGATAGCGCTTCAAAAATCCGGCAAGATATATCGAAAGCTGGAGATCATTGTCCACTTTTTCCTGGCTCGGCAATTTGCGGGTGGTTTTATAATCAATGATTTCATATCCGTCCTCGGTTTTGTCAATCCGATCGATTATTCCGGAAACTATGTGTTTATCATTGCTTGCCCCGTGATCCGGTTTACCGGATTTTTCGGGGTCTTTTCCAATCTCAACCTGAAAACGGGATTCAAGATCAATGATGTTTATTTTTGCCGGGTCGTTTTTTTTATAATAATCCTGAAGCATGGAAACTCCCTGCGCGAACGCCGAGCGTTCTTCCGTTTCGTCTGAAAAAACCTCGGCGTTCCAATTTTTTGAATAAAAATCGAGCGCCTGTTCCAGGGTGGGGGAGAGAATGCCCGGAGTGTGAACGACTTTCAAAGTGCTGTGAATAAGAGTCCCGAAAAACTGCTCCTTGGATTTGGGAGTTTTGATCTTGTCGATTATCTGATATTTGTATTTTCGGGGACACGTCAGAAACGTATCGAGAGCGGAGTAAGAGGTATTCATATTTTTCGCAAAACGTATAACGCGCAAAGCAAAACTTGAAATATTTTTCGGGATTACATGTTATATGTTACATGTTACATCCCGACCTTGCAAGAAATCTCTTTCAAGATTAGTATTTATACATATGGCTTCAAAACACGTTTATCTTGATTATGCTTCAACCACCCCGCTTGATCCGCGGGTTTTTGCAGTGATGAAGCATTTTTTTTCGCAAAAATTCGGGAATCCGATGTCCCTTCATTCCTTCGGGAAAGAGGCGAGAGAGGCGGTCGAAAAATCACGAAAACTGGCGGCTGATTTTTTTGGATGCGAACCAGGTGAGATTGTTTTCACGTCAGGAGCGACAGAAAGCAATAATCTGGCCGTCAAAGGAACTGCCATCGCTTTTGCTTCTCATTCGAACAAAAAATCAAAACCTCATTTGATTACTACGCAATTTGAGCATTCCTGCGTTCTCGAGGCTTCAAAAAAGCTTGAAGAGCAGGGGATGGCTGATGTTTCCTATGTCTCGGTCGGAAAAGACGGGCTTGTCACGATAGACGCCATAAAAAAAGAAATTCGAGACAACACAATTCTTGTTTCAGTGATGTATGTGAACAATGAAATCGGAACGATCCAGCCCATAAAAGAAATTGGGAAGCTTATAAAAAAAATTAACGCGGAAAGAGAAATGAAAAGCCTTCCAAAAATCATTTTTCACACCGATGCTGTGCAAGCCGTGAACTATCTCGATTGCCACGTGGATAACCTTGGCGTTGATCTTCTCACGGCTTCAGGCCACAAGATATACGGCCCGAAGGGAGTCGGGATCCTCTTTGTCCGCAAAAATACGCCCATTCGGCGCATTCAGGATGGCGGCGGGCACGAAATGGGCCTCCGGGCGGGAACCTTGAATGTTCCTGGAATCGTGGGCTTTGGAGCGGCTCTTGAGCTCGTTGAAAATGAAAGAAAGAGAAATTACAAAATAGTTGAAAAAATGCAGGGCTATTTGATCTCAAGACTCTTGAAAGAAATAAAAGGAGTGAAACTCAACGGATCGAAAATAAAAAGAATTCCGAACAACATCAACCTTACCGTAAAAGACGTCGAAGGAGAGGGCATGCTTTTAGGACTCGACATGAAAGGCATCGCTGTTTCAACCGGGAGTGCTTGCTCTGCCGGAGACCTTCGCCCATCGCACGTTCTCACGGCCATTGGGATTGGTGAGGAGGAAAGCCACGGGAGCCTTCGGGTGACGCTGGGAAAATACACGACCAAACAAGAGGCTGATTATTTTTTAAACTCGTTCAAAGAAGTTGTCGCAAGGCTCCGCAAAATAGCGGGGAAATAAATTTGGTATCTGGTATTCAGTGTTTCGTTTTCTTTCGGGATTCGCTTCGGAATGATATGCCAAATAACAAATACTAACTACTAACTGCTAAAATATGTATTCCAATCTCGTTCTCAAACATTTCACAAATCCAAAAAATCAGGGCCGGCTCAAAAATCCGGACGGTGTTGGCATGGTCGGAAATCCGGCTTGCGGAGATATCATGACGGTTTATATAAAAGTGAAGCATTCAAAAGAAAAAGATGTCATCTCTGACATCAAGTTTGAGACCCTGGGATGCGCTGCCGCGATCGCAACGTCGTCTATGGTGACTCAGATGGCCAAGGGCAAGAATTTGCATGACGCGGAAAGAATCTCACGCGGCGATATCGCTGACAGCCTTGAGGGCCTTCCACCGGCCAAAATGCATTGCTCAAACCTGGCCGCGGACGCGTTGAAACGAGCCATCGAGGATTTTAGATCCAAGAGCTCGAAGAAAACCAGGAGACCGGCCGGGACAAAGAAAAGGACCCGCCGCCGCTAAAGCTTTTTCGGGCAAGAAAAATAATTTTTATATATACTGGTTCTATACAAGACAACCCCCGCGGGATAGAGCGGGGGTTTTGTTATATAAGAATATGCTGTTTTTCTAATCTATTTGTTTTTTCAATAAAACAATGGGGAAGTATGGGCTGGGGTTGATATATGATGTCGCACAATGTCCGTTATGCGACATATATAATATATTCTATTGTTTGTCCTGCAAGGAAAAAGATTTTTGAGTTTTCGCTAATGATATATTATCATCTGGTCAACCGTCACCCCGCTGCCATACAACGCGCCTACATAAGCTTTCGTCGAACTGAGGAATATATTCGAACCCCAATAAGGGTCGTGGACGACATACTCTCCGTTTTTATCTTTGTCATGAATCACCACATAGTGCCCCGCTCCCCTTTTGGTGGCTTTCACAAAAACGATGACGGGATTTTTGTTTTTGAGTTCCTGGTCGACAACATCCCAATCGATATTCCCATGCCCATTCGACGAAACTAGATTCACGCCTTTCCAGGATTGCGGCCAGACAATAAGATCGTGATAAAAAATCGGCTGTTGGGCGAGTGTGCCCGGATCAATATCAATTCCGTGGTAGCGGAAAACCATCGCTACCGCTGTCACTGCGCATCCGTAGCTCTTCATGAGAGTGTTCGAGAAACCAATATGCTGATCGCCCCAACGCGAATCGCGCTGCGAAAAATACCAGCTCGTTGAGGCCAGCCCGGACTTTGGTTTTTCGAGTGTCGCTTCGATAGCCGCCAACTCCGAACTTTTTTCCGCCGAGAGCTCCGAAATATCCCCGAGAAGTTCCTGCTTTTGCTGTTCGACTCTTGCAAGAAGATCTTGATACTTTTGTTCCTCTCCCTGTGTTTGGCCCAAGAGGTCTTCCTTCGAAGTTTGCTCGCCGTCCAGGCTGCGCTTTTTTTCCATTATCTTGCCTTGCCTTTCCTTTTGATCGTCATTCTTTTTTTGAAGTTCTTTTCTGTCTTTATCCAAGTCATCCCTCGCGTTGGTTACGGCTGTCAGAACTTCGTCGACTTTCACGCTCGTCTGGCCCGCGTAGTCCGACTGGCTCAAAAAATCAGAAAGGTTCGTGTTCCGCAAAAAAAACTCGACCAAAGAATCCTGGTTTGTTTCATAATACGACTGGATAACCCCAGCCAATATTTTCTTTTTATTTTCAATATCTATTTCTTTTTCTTCGATTTGAAGCGAAAGATTGCTAATCTCGCCCCCAGTTTTGTCGATATCCTGCTGGAGCTTGGCTATATCGTTCGTGAGGCTTGCTATTTGGCCCTCCATGAGATCAATTTGGTTTTGAAGGGTCTGGGCCTTATTCTGCTTCATTTCAATCATCTGGCGATAGCTTTCAGCCTTCTTTTGGAGATCCTCGATCTGCTGCTGCTTTTCCTGGATCTGCTGCTGGTTGGTATTGTCCGTGCTGCTTGGTATCGTGCTTTGGGCAAATACATTCTTGAAACAATAATTTGCCAATATCAATATTAAAACAATATAAAAAACATTTGTCGCGGAGCGACTCAATAATTTTGAATTTTGAATTTTGAATTTTGAATTTTTTGTTTTCAATACTTTTATACTACTAACTTTGTAGCCTTATTAATTCTCCTAATACTTTCTTCTTTCCCAATCACCCATGCCACCTCCCACGGCGAAGGGCTTTTTTCTTTTCCCGTGAGAGCTACTCGGAGCGGCCAGAGAAGCGCTCCTCTGTTTTTTGGATCCGCCGCGCCCATCAACTTGTTTTTCAGATTTTCCAGTTCCCATTCCTTTTCTCCGATCTCCCCCACCACCTCCAAAGATTTTTGCAGCGAAGCTAAAATTTCTTTTTTGTCCGTTTTTTTCCAAGCCAACAACTTGCTCTCGTATTTCGGAGTTTCAAAATATATTTCCGCCCCATTTGCGACATCAGAAAGCTTGCGCATTCTCTCCCGCTCGACTGTCACGATTTTCTCGAGATATTTATTCGACAATTTGTCTTTATATTTTTCAAGGTACGCGCGGCACAGTTCGGCAAGCTCGCTGCTGTTTTTTTTGCGGATATACAACCCGTTCATCCAATCCAGTTTTTCCGTGTCGAAAATTGCCCCGGACTTGTTGAGTTTTGATATATCAAATTCTTCGATC
>JAQUQQ010000004.1 GCA_028716005.1 Candidatus Moraniibacteriota bacterium
GGGCGAGGTCTTTTCTATGATCGACGTGCTGAAGGGATAACCCCTCTTGCCGGAATGATTCAAAGACCCACCATCTCTTCGAGGGGATGGTGGGCTATTTTTTTCTTTAGATAGAGGCCTCCATAGAAGCCTCTATTTCCTTTCTTCTTCAATCCTATCACCCCTGTTTTTTCGGGCAAGGGCGGATATAATATTCAGGGCAACAAATCATCCATCAGATTGACACAATTGATTTTGAGATGTAGTCTGTTAAGTCAGTCCTGACCGTGAATTTGCAACGAGTTCTTTTTGACAATCGTTCTGCCTGCCTCTCAAAGAGAGGCCACAGGAGGAAAAATGAAGAGAATATTTTCGTCAGCCGGAAAAGCGGCAAGATACTGGTCGAAGAATTTTCTCTTCGGCCAACTGTGCTCATACTTGGGCACGGCTTGGGGCGTCTATACGGCGAGGAACGCCCATTGGCTGGTCATTGCCGAAGTCGGGAATGGCGCGGACTTCGTTTTTTTCTACACCGCTGTTTCCCTTCAAGAGCTGGCCATCTATATTCACCGTCTCGGGAAAGGCAACCGAGGCAACCTTCGGTCTTATCCGGGAATTTTCCTCCGAAGTTTCCGGAACGTGATCTGCGACTTCGGGATCGGAGAGGCTTTGGACGCCACTGTCATCCGCCCGTTTTGCCTCTCGTTTTTCCCGTATATCATCGGGGATTTGTTCTGGGGCATAATCGCGGGGACCATGACGGCGGATGCGGTTTTTTATACTTCGGCCGCCTTGTCCCGGAAAGGCAGAAAGGCGGTGTTTGGACTATAGCGCCCGGTGCGGATTGTCGCGCCGGGCAGCTCTAAATTTAAAGGCAACGCTTCAAGCGCTGTTTTTTGAATTTTCAGAATTATTGCTCTGCTGAGGTCGAACCTTGGCGAAGATTTAATGCTTGTTTTGTGGTATACTGGAGAAAACTAACAATTTAAAATAACAAAATGCTAAAAACCAGGAAAATTGGGGGGATGGCAGCGCTCGCTCTTGCGGCTTTGATGCTGGCGGGATGCGGCGCAAAGCCGGCTCCGGACGCGCAAAAAGGAAGTCCGGCGAGTTCCGGCGACGCGAGTTCGGCGAATCAAACTGAAACAGCTCCGGTGCAAAATTCTTTCGACGCCGCGAAGACCTATGTCGTTTCCGGACATCCGGAATGGCCGCCGATCATGTGGCGCTCTGGCGACAAAATTGTCGGGGCCGGTCCTCAATTAGTCGAAAAAATCGCCGGAGATTTGGGGTTCAAAGTTGAATCAAAATACATGGGGCTCTGGGACGAAGTTCAGGCGAAAGCCAAAAGCGGAGAAATTGACATGCTCGCCGCCGCCTACAAAACGGCCGAACGGGAAACCTATATGGATTACTCCGACGCCTATACGACCGACCCGATCGCGCTTTTTGTGAAAAAAGGGAAAACTTTTTCCTATGCCAAGTGGGACGACCTCGTCGGGAAAAAAGGAGTGGCGACGGTGGGGGACAGTTATGGCCAGGAATTTGACGATTTCATCAAAGCGAAACTCGCCGTTGACCGGGTAGAAACCGTGGATGAAGCCTTTGCGGCTCTTGCGAACGGCAAGGCGGACTATTTCATCTATGCTCTCTATGGCGGACAAAAAGTTTTGAATGACAAAAAAACATCCGGCCAGTTCGAAGCCCTTCCGAAATACGCGGCGGAAGAAAATTTCTATGTTACCATTTCGAAAAAATCCCCTCTCGTGAAATTTCTGCCTCAAATCAACGAGCTTATTCAGAAATACAAGAGCGACGGGACAATCGACCGGCTGATCCGGGAAAACAAAAAAATATCTTTGGGGATATAGAGGAAAAAAATATCTTTCACGAAAAAAACCGCTCGCGAAAGCTTTGCTTCGGCGAGCGGGCGGAAGAGGAGAAATGAGATCATTTCTTGCCCCGGGGACGGAATTTGAAAAAGGCGTTGTAGGCCGACTTGTCGTATTCGACTTTCCAGCCGGCTTTCCGGTAGAGCTCTTCGACGTCGAGCCAGTGATTTTCGTAAATTTCTTTTTCTTTCAGGCCTTTTTCGACGAGTAGCTTGACCACCTCCTTCTGTTTGACGATCGCGTAGGCATTGTTGAAATCTTTGGCGATGAGCTCATTGAAAGCCTCGAACACCGCGTCGGGAATGGAATCTTTCTTTTTTTCCACGACTTCCTTCGGGCTAAGGGGACGGACGTTAGCGGCCATGGCGGGCCTCCTTTTTTGATTTTCAATGAACTTACATTTTGAGGATAACGCCTATCCGGAATTTCTGCCGGAAGCATTGACAAAGTGTATCAAATATAATACACTTTGGTTATGGACATGAAAGAAACATTTGGCCGCCTCGGGCTTCCGAAGCACTCGGACGCCGTCTATCGGACGCTCGAAAAGAGGGGGGGGATGCTCGCGACGGACATTTGCACAGTCGCCAAACTCCACCGCCCGGCGGCCTATCGGGCGCTCGCTGCCCTAGAAGCGCGCCATTTCATTTTTCACGAAAAAAAAGGGAAACGGAAATTTTACCACGCGGCGAGCCCAGTTCTCATTGCGAACGCCTTTTCGAAAACTTCAACTGAGGTGGCCAAAAGGATGGCGGAAAAAGCCGTCGCCGACGAACAGTACCGGCAAAAAGAAATCCGGTTCCTCGACGGATTCAAAGGGATCCGGGCCGCTTTTGACGACGCCATCTCGCACTCAAAAAGGGGAGAGACATTCTACCGCTATACCTCGGAAAAGGATCTCGACGCGGTGAACCGCTATCTTTCCAAAGATTATCGCGCTCGCCGGGACCAAAAGAAGCTCGAAAGGATGGTCATCAGCAATCCGATCTCTGGGAAAAGAAAAAAACCGCGACTTGAGCGGTTCGTGAAATATATTCCGGAGGAAGCGAGCCTGTTTGACCAAAACATCATCCAGCTGATCTATGGCGACCGGATTTCGCTCATTGACCTCAACGCCGAAAGGGTTCTCATTATCGAAAACAAAGCCCTCGCGGATTTTCAGAAAGTCATCTTCCGCCAGCTCTACGACAAGCTGCCTCTGCCGTAGAAAGACTAGTTTTTGAATCCTCTTTGGAAGCTTCTATTTTATTTTAACAGAGCCGGAAAAAAAGAAAAGCTGGCCGTAGGCGTTGATTTGCCGTTGAGCCAGCTTGTTTTCACTTTAGGGTTTCTCTGCCCGCGCTTAGCAGATAATCAAGAGCGGGATTGAATAGAGGCATCCATAACCGAAAGATCCCGGAGGGCCGATTGTTATCGTAGTATTCTTTTTTTCGTTTGCCAGGTTGATTTCGATGTCAACAAAAGGCGAATTTTTGTCGGACGCCGAGATGGGAGCACGGATCGGAAGGATTCCTCGTCTGATTGGGTCATCGGCGGAGGCGAGATAGCGCGACACGATGAGGAATATCGATTCCGCCGCGGTGGCCCACCTCATATCGTTGTAAAAGCCGATCCCTCTGAACGACTTCCGCTGGTGAGCCAGCAATTCTTCCTGTCCCAATTCCAAATGATTGGTCCAGGGGTTGCTGAAGTCGGCGGGAAACAGCACTAGATGAGCATCTTTTCCGCATCCGTTTTCAAGGGACCCGACGATTTCTTCTCTCTGAAGTTGCGTCTGGTGCCGAAGAAACGGCGACCGGACAAATTCTCTCCAGAAGAAATTGGGCCACACCTTGGGCAACATCGCGGGGAGCCAATCGCGAATCGGCTCAATTCCCTGCACAGGTTCCAAATCATGAATCTTGGTC
Organism: Candidatus Moraniibacteriota bacterium; assembly: GCA_028716005.1. Lineage (GTDB taxonomy): Bacteria > Patescibacteriota > Minisyncoccia > Moranbacterales > UBA11712 > UBA11712. Next base: position 3,779 of record JAQUQQ010000004.1, read on the forward strand.
ACCCGCAGGGCCGACTTTTTTTCATCGACGGTCTTGTGGTTCACCCGGTTTATGATGATGTCATAGTCGTTGTAGTTGTTGTCTACGCGGCAGAACATCTTTTTCAGAATGTCCCCACGGTAGCCAAGGGCGATTGCCAGGCGACAGGCGCCATAGGCCATTGGATGGAAGGCATAGGCCAGATTTGAGTAGCAAAATTCATTGATATGGAGGTTGCGGCTGGCCAATTTGATTTTCTCCGGCGGAACGCCGGCGGCAATGAGCTCGGACAATTCGCCGAAGAGGGAAAGGGTGTTCAGCATTTTTTGAAAACCATCCTCGCAAATTTGCCAGAGGCCCTCTTTGCTTCGGCTGATCAGCTGGCTCACCTGATCCAACCCAATCCGTTTTCTGGTTACCAATGCCATCTTCGTTCTCCTTCGCCCGTCTGACAATCAATGCGTAGCGGTTCTTGACCGCAGAGCAAATAAATCAGGGGGCAAAAAATTAAGGTGCTTCAATTTGCCAAAGGAATCCAATAGCAAATCAATTCAAAATACTTTATAAAATGTGTCTTGTCAAATACAGCTGGTAGTCTCATTCGATATAAAAAAAGCCGCATCGGGCTTTAAAATATTTCTTAGAGGCCTTCATAGAAGCTTCTATTTTATTTTAACAGAGCCGCCAGAAAAGAAAAACAGGCGATCAACCTGTCATTGTTTTCTGGTAAAATATCCCAAAGTTGAGCTTTCGTAACGATATTTTTTGTAAAATAAAAGGCCGTATATTCAGGGGGCTTGGTCCCCGAAATACGGCCATTTTGTTCTTGTTCATGAAACCGAACTCTTCCGGCAATCAAGGATTCCGAATGAGTTTTGACTGTGCTTTTTCGGTTTTGTTCTATCCGTCTGCTCCGCCTCCGCCGAAGCCTCCGCCTCCGCCGAAAATAGAGTCGCCCGAAGAGGAGGACCAGGAGCCAGATGAATAACTACCTCCCCCACCGCCACCTGATCCCAGTGCTTCAATGAGGATTTTTGCTAGCAGCCCGATCAGGATGCCGCCGATAATCAGCACCGAGTAGCCGACATTGCCCAGAGAGAACAGGGCGGCAACTCCTCCTCCGAGAACAGCGCCGACAACAGCACCGATTATCTCGTGAGCGCATCCGGCAAGCAACGTGATAAAACCGGCAACGATCAGGAGCACCAGGAGGAGGGCCTCCTCACCGTCTGACTTCTTCATGCTTTTCCCCGAGGGATCCTTGGCATATTCAGCGAGGATGATTTTGGATATCCTCTTCGCCGCAGAGATGAAGGCGCCATCAAAGTCCCTTGCGCCTTTTTTGGGGTCAGCGTGTTTCCTCAACTGCTCCCGAATGATGTTACCGGCCACGCCATCGGGAATCGCACCTTCAAGCCCGTAACCGACTTCGATCCGGTAGCGGTCTTCCTTGACCGTATAAAGGATCAACAGGCCGTTGTCTTTTCCCTTCTGCCCGAGTTTCCAGGTTTCGGCGACCTTGAGAGAAAAGGATTTGATATCCTGTCCTTGCAGGTCGTTTACGGTCAGAACGGCCACTTGGGCGGAGGTCTTCTCCTCCAGAAATTTCAGGTCCTGTTCGATTTGGCTCCTTGCGACCGGAGTCAGCAGATTCGCATTATCGTTGACCCGGCCTTGAAGGGTTGGGACGTTGAATGCCAAAATGCTGGCCGGCAGAAAAAACATGGCGAACAGAGTGACGACAAGCACTAACTTTAATTTCATAGGCGGTCTCCCGATCCGTTGTATTTTGTGCCGCTAGCCCTTTTTCCGCTGGAAGTCCACGGTGGGCACCTTCTGTTCATTTTCCGGTGCCTCGTAGTATTTCTTGGCCGTAAACCCAAAAAATCCAGCGAAGATATTGCTCGGAAAAATGCGGATTGACTTGTTGAAATCACGCGTGTTATTGATGGCGCGGCCGCGGGCGACTGCAATCCGGTTTTCCGTTCCAGCGAGCTCATTCTGAAGCTGGAGGAAGTTCTCACTGCTCTTGAGGTTCGGGTAATTTTCCGCCACTGCTATGAGCCTGCCGAGCGCGCTGTTGAGGTTTTGCTGGGCATCCAAAAGCTGCTTCTGCAGGACCGGGTTGTTGGCGAGTTCCGACACGTCAATCTTGACCGCCTGGCTCACTTTTGCCCTGGCCTTGGTCACTTCCTCGAAAACGCCGCGTTCATGGCTTGCATAGCCCTGGACAGTATTCACCAGGTTGGGAATGAGGTCGTTGCGGCGCTTAAGCTGGTTTTGCACCTCGCTCCAAGCGCTGTTGACGTTCTCGTCAACGTTAACCAGGTGATTGTAAATGAAAAACATGATGACCAGGATGCAAGCCGCAATTCCGAGTAACCATTTTCCGCTGTTCTGCATTGCGTTCCTCCAAAATTAGTTGAGATTTAGGTGATCGGTTGCCACTGAACCGATGATGGAATCTGCGCTTTTATAGCCGCATTCTTAAGGAAAAAAATCCTTAAGAATGCGGCTATGTTTTAAAAGAGCTGATAGAACAAGATAATACAATAGAAGAGAAATGTCAATAGCTCTTGTATTTGCCTAAAATAACGAAGGAACTTTTGGACAAGCCTTGTTTCAGTCGGCTTGAGAAACGAAGAAACGAGCATTATTTTGCTCCTCAGAGGTCCCCAGAGAGGTTTTTTCAGCTTCTTTTTCATTTTTTTTTGCCGCCAATCTCTTCCTTGACAACCCCGAAAGAAAAAATCTCCTCGAGAGGGGAGAATCGAAAAGGAAACGTCTGGCTATTTCGATGTTTGTGGGAAAGGTGGTTTGAGATTGAAGACCCCCTGAGATCAAACGCCGATTGGTGGAATATTACGAAATTGATCGGACTGCTGTCGGAAGAGCGACTATGTCTTCTATGTTTAAAATTTTGTCCGGTTTTATATCGCCAATATTATTTTGTTTGTCCGTCAAGGGGTTTCTGATCAGAATTGCATAAAGTCCGACCGATTTTGGAATGACGATATCCTGCAAATAATTGTCGCCGACCATCAAGCATTCTTCCGGTTTTTTCCCGGTAATTCTCAAGCAGATGCGGTAAAATTCCGGGTCAGTTTTTTTGTATCCAATATCGGAGGAAAAAATGAAGCGCGAAAAATATTTCGCAATACCGAGTTCCTCCAATTCTCTTTTTGTGTAGGAACTTTGCGCGAAACTGGCAACAGACAAAGAATATTTTTGGGACAATTCTTCGAGAACAGATTTCACTTCCGGATAAAGTGCGACGTGAGGGCAATTCATCTTCCGAAATTTCCAGATCAAATCAAGCAAAGTTTTTTTCTCGGCTTGAATTCCGTATGCTCGAAACACGGAGTTTATCAAATCAAACAAGTTGTGGTGCCGAAATTTCCTTTCAGGATCGCTGACAGAAAGATAGAAATTTTGTTTTTGTTGATCAAACTTTTCTTGGAACTGGGAAGGTTCGACGGAAACGCCCAGATCGTTCAAAAAATCTGAAAAAACAGGCCAGCCTTTTTCATTTGGGCCCAAATTCGCAGAAAGCAGTGTCTGGTATACGTCAAAGAAGATGGTTTTTTTTGGTTCCATAAGCTTGAATCACTTCCTCCGCCAGTCACTAACTTCTATCTTGCCACGGCCTTTGTCTCGGACGACCAGCTTTTGCTTTTCGCGCCATTTGTATTTTCCACTATTTTTTTGGGGATCGTGACGGAAAAACTATGCGCGCTCGCTTTTTTCAATTTGTGGACACCTTTTTGTTCGGGCATAGTTATTAATATCAAAGATAAAAGTTACTTTAACACATAAGCAGACGATGGGCCTTTTCCAATTTGTTTGATCACGCCGATTTTTTTCAGCTTTTGCAAATGAAATTGCGCGGTTCTTTTGGGGCATCCCAAAATATCCACTACGTCGGATACGCTAATTCTGCCCATTTTGTCCGCAAAATCAAGTATCTTCATTTGATCCGCCTCCAAATAGACCTGCGAATTAATATCGCCCCTTATTTTTCGCATGGATAAAGATGCGACTTTATTTTTTACGTTGTCAATCTCCTGTTTGAAGCCTAAAACGAAGTATTCTAGCCAAGGCGTGAAATCAACTTTTCTCTCAAAATAAGTCTTGCCGGTGTTGATGGCCTTGTAGTAACTTGGGCGGTCTTTGTTGTAGTAATCCTCCAAAGCGAACAACCGGCGAAAGTCATAACCCATTTTATATAAAATCAATGTGGCCATGGCTCGAGCAGTCCGCCCATTGCCGTCTGCAAAAGGATGGATGGCGGCAACTTCCTGATGCACGATTCCAGCTACGATTACCGGATTGATATCGACTTTTTCACTTTCATTGATCCAGTTGATCAAATCAGCGCAAAACTTTGGAACTTTTTTGGCTTCCGGACCGGTATACATAACTTCAATTGGAAATCCCCTCCGGCGCCGAACCACATAAACCGGAGTTTTCCTGTAATGCCCGGATTGTTCTTTGGGCAGAGTTTTGTCTGTCACCAATTTGTGAATTTTAAGCAGCACTTTTTCGCTGACGGCTTGTTTCTTTTGTACGATTTCCTCAATATATTTCAAAGCTTTCAGATAATTTTGCACTTCAAAAATATCCCGCTCCGGAGCATCTATTTTCTTGCGTCCCATCAGCGCTTCGACTTCATGGGCATTTAGCTGGTTGCCCTCGATCGCCGTTGAACTGTGCGACATGCGCACCAGAGCCTGCCGCCGCAATTTCAATTCAAGTTTCGGTAATATCCTAGCGCGCTCAATGATGGCTTTTGCTTCCGCGATAAAAGTCAGCATTTTTACGATACTATTGGTAAGTTTGTATTTTGGTTGAAACATATAATTCACTCTTATTCTTATGCCGGAAGTATAGCACAAAAATGATAATTGCGCAATAATCGCGCAAGATATCGCGCAACCCGTTATTTGTATTTTTCGACGATTTCTCTCGGGATGGTCACGGAAAAACTATACGCGCTGGATTTTTTAAGTTTGTGAACGTTTTTTCGCTCGGACATAATTTTTTACCCCGTTAAATTGCTTGCACCATTTAACTGGGGTTGGGTTTAATTTCTAGAGGCCTCTGAAGAAGCTTCAAGTTATTGATTCACTATATTTTCAAGTATACCTCTAATTTCCTTAGGTATTTGATTTGTATCTCTCTCCAATTCTTGCATCTTTTTTATCGCAGATTCAATTGAGAAATGAGTTATTGGAGGAAAGTATGTTTCAAGCTCTCCTTCAGACAAAATAAATATTTGATCTTTTTTTAATGAAGTTATCTCTGAGATAAATTCCTCTTTATTTTCAGCTTTTATCGTTGAAGATCTGCTTAATATATAGTTTATAGCATTTTCAAATTTTTGTTCACATTCACTTTTTTGCTCTAAATCTAAATTTTTTTTGAAGATATTTTTAAGCAATTTTCTTAAGTATTCTCCATCCTTGCTGCCCTTTTCCTTTAAATTGTCGGTAACTTTTTTACAATCAACAGCAAGGGAGACTTTTTTGAATTCAGTTAAACTGTCCAAATCCCCTACAATATATGTCTTAATTTTCCAGCTGGATATAAAATCGCTGAAACGTTTAAAACTATTTTTTCCTCCCACATCAAGAATTTCGATAATTTCATTATTTTCTTTTTCTTTTTTAATTATTTCTAATATTTTTCCATAAATAATTTGATCTACAACCCCCTCCACAAGAATAACCTTGTCTGAAAAGAAAATTCTCTCATTGTTAAGAGAATTTACAATTTGCACTAAATCCTTGTCATTCGCCTCTAACTTTTTACAAGGATAATATGTCCGACTTCCTCCGCTTTTTTCGTTTCTGTATATCCTAAAAACATTTTCAATCGAATCTTTATTAACAAATGAGGGAGAGTGCGTGACAATAAAAAATTGTATTTTATTCTCCTCTGATATTTCCTCTATAATTCTTAGCAATCTTTTCTGCATTTGTGGGTGTAAATGTAATTCTGGCTCATCGAAAAGGATGATTCCATTTTTTATGTCATAAGAGAATATAGAACAAATAAAATTAAATATTTCTTTTTCTCCAGAGCTTAATTTTATATTTTTATTGTCTGGCCTACTTATTTCTAATTGATAATTGTTTTGATGTTTTCCTTTAAATTTAATATCAATATCTAAATCAAGAAATTTTTTCATTAATTCTTTGAAATATTCATTCAGATTTTCTTTTCCATAAAGATGATTGTTGAACAATTTAATTTTCGCTCGGTCATAATCAGACGAAGATGTATATTCTTGTGTAACATTTTTCTGAGACAATTGCATAGAGTCCAGCCCTCGCTGTGCCAAAGATACTACTGGTTCATCATATGTTATACTCGAAGTTGCTCGGAGGGGAGGTATATATAGAAAATTTGAATTAAAATCAATTTTTTCATCCTTTTCAAGATTATAGAGCTTTACATATGATTCAAGGACTTTATAATTTTTTATTATCTCTTTAAAGGTTTTGAAAATTTCTAGATCATCAGCCGTAAAATTATTATCGGGTTTTATAGTCGCCCTGCCTTCCGAATATTCAATACTAAATGATTTATTTATAAGTGAAGAAAAATCATTTTTTGAATAGATAAGAAGTTTCAAAGCATTATAATCAAATTTTTGACCAGGGTTATCATGATCAATTTCTTTTTCGATAAATTCATCTAAATTATCACGATTGTTTATTATATCCTGTAAATTTTTAATATCTTGATCTAATACACTTATTACTATCTTTATTCTTTGACCTTCTTGCTCACGACCTCTGAATTTTTCAAGTATGGAAGTATATTTGCTCCCATAATCTTGTCTTTGAACAGTAAAAAGTTTATTAGAAATAACTGATCCTCCCGGCGATTGATTCTTGAATTGGATTTGAATCTCTTCTTGAAATAAAATCCAGCTAATCAAAGCATGTATAATTTCGAATAAATTGCTTTTTCCACCCGCATTTGGCCCAACAAAAATGTTTATATTATCCTTAAAAATAATTTCGGTAAATTCCAGGAAACTTTTTACATTTTGTAACTCAATTTTTTCTATTTTCATTAATATGTTTTATTGTTTTATCGATTCACTGGCAATCTGCGTAGCTGAGCACTGGTTGATGCCTTTCCTTTAGAATCCTCCATAGAAGCATCTATTTCCCCTTTAATCCTTTTTAAATCCGTATTCTTTGAACTCATTTTCTAAAGGATTGCCTTGGCAGTAAATTGCTTTTCGGCTTTTTGTATCAAAAATGAAAGCGGAATGAGTGAAACATTCAACTTCTTTTTTTGTGAGACAAATCGCCGTCTTTTTCTCCGCGTTTTTCCGGTCTCTCAAGAGGTCTTGAAAATCTTCGAGGCTATCGGCACCCTTGATCAATTCTTTTGCTCTTTCAAAACGATCACGGGACCATTGTTCAAGGCCCGGATCAACTTGGAAATTCAAATTTTCATTCGGCAGATTGGTGAGGTGATTTGTTTTCACGGCCGGTTCAGATATTTTTTCAACGAAATATTTTTCCGGAACGCCTTCAACCCCATAGCATTCATTGGGGTCGGCCACAAACATATTTCCGCCAATGCGAGGATTGAAAGCCTTGATTATCTCGACTGCTTCTTTTGCCGTTGCGGCATCCAGGAGCAAACGTACATAAGGCCTGAGGATATATGAAACTTGATCATCCGCGACTTTGACAAACGTGGCGACGAAAGCCACTCCTTTCTCGTTGATTCCTCCGTAGTATCCATCCTCATTCGGATTGGGATTTTGAATAATTAGTTTTTTATATTTATCATCTTTGGAATCGAAAAGCTTGATTTCATCGTCCCATCTCATCCAGGGGACAGGGTCCCTTGTTTTGAGCAAAAACCAGCCGTTGTTTACATTTTTTGCTGCTGTAGTGCACATATCTTTGTGAAATTTTTGATAGCTTGTTTATATATTTATCCTATCACTCCTGCTTTTTCGGGCAAGGTGAGACTCAATAATCCTTGTGCCCCGCGTTTCTCAATTCCTCTTTCGCTTTTTTCAAAAACTTTCCGAACTGGCGGTTTTTTTCTTTTTTTTCAAACTCAGTCATCGCATAATGCTCGGTTTCCTTTTTGAGACTGATGTAATTTGCGTGTCGGCCTTTGTCCAGCCGGCCCGCTTCGACGGCTTCAACGACCGCGCAGCCCGGTTCGTGGACATGTGTGCAGTCGGCATATTTGCAGTCCTTCGCGAGAGCGGTTATTTCATCGAAAAAACTGTCGACTCCCGCGCCCATGTCGGCCATTCCCACTTCCCGCATTCCGGGGTTGTCGATCACGATGCCGCCTGCCCCGGCCGAAGCGTCGGGGCCCTCCCGCAAAAAATACATTTCCCGCGCGGTGGTCGTGTGTTTGCCTCTGCCTGAGCGGGATCCGATTTCGCCCGTCTTTATCCCGTCCGTGCCGAGAAGCTGGTTGATGAGGGTTGATTTTCCCACGCCGGACGAGCCAAGAAAGCAGTATGTTTTTCCCCTGGCTATATATTTTTTTAGCTCGTCCAGCCCTTTGTCGTGCAAGGTGCTGGTCAGAATAAAGTCGATATCTTTGAATCTGTTTTGCATTTGGAAAAGCTTGGCACTCAGATCTTCTTCGGAAACCAAATCTGTTTTGTTGAGTATTATGGCGGGACTAATTCCGCCGTCAATTGCGAGGGCAAAGTATCTTTCCAGGCGGTTCAGGTTGAAATCCCGGTCGACCGATTCGACGACAAAAGCCACGTCGATGTTTGTGGCGATGATTTGGGCGTCATTTTTTTCACCTGTTTTGTTTTTGTCGCCATATTTTCTTTTGATTATCGTTTTTCTCGGTAAAATACTGCGAATGATTGCCTGCCGTTCGCCGGCGTCTGTTATGGCGACCCAATCGCCGACGGCCGGATAATCTTCCCGCGATTTGGCGTCGAATATCCGTTTGCCGGTAATCTTTGCCAAATATTCTCCCTTGGTGTTTTTGACCTTGTAGGCCCCGCGATGCTCGGCAATCACCCGGGCAATTTGAAAAGCGTCCAAGCCGAGTTTCACTCGTTCCGTTTCAAAAAAGGCATCCCAGCCCAAGTCTTCAATTGTCAGCTCCTTTTCCATATATTTTATGATCGGGGATAGAAGCCTCTATGGAAGCTTCTATTTTATTCTACCAGAGCCACAAAAAAAGAAAAACAGGCAATCAGCCCGTTATCTTTTCGTTGCTCTAAATAATTATATCTTAAACTGAAAAACTAGGATTAACTAGCAGCTCTGAAAGATAATAATGAGAAATAATACTCTCGGGCTTATGCTTCTTTGCTTGTATTATAATTTTTGCAGATAAACTAGAAACAGATATAAGACCAATCCCTCTCTCTTTAAGAAACCTTCTCTCCACCTTATCGAGATACTCCGCAGAGATAGCGAGATAAGAGCAATTTGAAAAGGCGCCGTACTTAACTGCTTGATAAACGCCAGATTTCCAGTCGCGAAGCTTAGCCTCTATTGAGACAAATTCATTTGCAACAGGTTTGTATTTTTTGCGAACTATAAAACGATCTTTATCCATGAACTCGATAAATCCAGACTCGCTTAATTTATCCAACACCGGTTTGATCTTTTTCGAGCTGCGTACTTCTGTACCAAATATTTCATCAACGTGAATCACCCTTCCTGCTTTGTTCAAATATTCGATTAACAAGTGAAGCATTTGATAATCAGGCGGCACTCTTTTCCAAAGCGATTGTTCATTTGAAGCACAGGCGAAAACTAGATCAGGCCTTCCATTGCCACTGATGAATTCTTCAGCGGTATGAGTCGAACCAAAAATCTTTGCAAGATCCCTCTTTAAGATGGGGATCATTTCTTTTTCCAAATGAAACATTTTCATTTTTTTATTTTATTTCAGTTTTTGAAACACTTCTTTCCAGGCATCAAGATATTTGTAATCGGAAGGCTTAAAAACATCAGGAGTGAGAAGAGCAAAATTATCAAGAGCGGTATCGATTCTTTTTAGGAAGTAATCTATCCTTTCTTGCTCTGGAAGATCAGCGATTTCCTCGACTTCGTTTAACCTAATCTCCAGGAAATGAAGCTTTGTATTGGCAGTCAAGATAGATTCTTGAGTATTCTTTCCTCCGCAATACTTACAATCACACACTCCAATTCTTTCTTTTATCAGGTCAAATTTCCCAGGATCTTTCCGGAGGATTGGAACGAGTTTGAGCAAGGAGGGATAATAATAACGTTCGTACATATTGAATGGGGCTTTCTCCTCGCTGTATAAATCTTCAGAAAAAGTATCAAATCTTGCAGCACCAGAAGTAAACCCTGCAACTCCAGCACACATCAATCCAAGTCCAATTCCATTAACTCTCCCTGCGACTACTGGCTTTCCGGTGTTTGATTGAAGCTCACGAAGTAAAGAAATATAGTTAAAAAGTGTAGATCGAGAACTATTTTCATCAATGCAATCCACATAAACAATATATCCATCGCAATCGAATATTGAGAACGTGTTTAAAATATGCTTGCGTTCTCGGTCGTTGTTTAGAGATGAGTGGTGTATGCAAATACCAGCGTAGATCGGTTTTTTTTGTAAATCTTTAGTCTCATTACGATAATCAACAGCTTCTTTCAACAGCTTAACGTCCAGATCAAACCATTCAGCGTGCGGGTTAACTGTTGTAAGTGAAACACTGCTATTATGCGTATAGTGAAAGGGCGCAAGAAGTATGTCTGCATCCAGCGCTTTCTCGGTGTCGATAACTTTTTTCACATACTCTTTTTGCTCTTTATAGCTCTTCAAGTTGTCCGGAGTTATCGGCTGGAAGTCACCCCTTGCATAAGAAAGTTTTTTTAATCCCTCCACATCGGAAAAGGTGTCATAGGCAAGTCGCATTGTTGCAGGGTCGATAATTTTGCAGACGTTTTTGTTTTCTCGGATAAGCTTAAGCAAGCCTTTTTGATGATCAGCTAAGTTGGCAGGAAATTCAACAAAGAATTTCTCTTTATGCGCAGGAAGGAATTTTTCAAGAGTACTCTTGTCGTCATAAAGTCTCAAAATAAATCTGGGACTTAAATCATATTCCCTTTTCGTGAGCACAACCCTTTCTTTTTTCAACGACTCACGAAGCTGGGCAATATTAATGAAACGTTCATATGCGTATTTCTCAAGACATTGCAAAATAATGTTTTCGGTAGTATTTGTTATCTCTGTTATTCTCCTCCTTGGAGGGATCGCGGGTTCATTCTTTATCTTATCGATAAGCTCTGGCTCTGATTGAAAATCATACGGCAATTGACCAGTCAGCATCTCATATAAAACAACCCCAAGAGTGTAGATGTCGGAACGCCTATCAATGTGTTTGCTATCGACGATTTGCTCGGGAGACATATAAGGACTTGTGCCGACAAAATCTCCCGTGCTGGTAAGTGAAGTATAGTCGATAATTTTGGAAATACCAAAGTCTGATATTTTTATCTTTCCCTCTCCGTCGATAAGAATATTTTCCGGTTTAAGGTCTCTGTGAACCACCCCTGACACACCATTGGAAACTGCCGCGTGGTGCAAAGCCTCTATTCCATCCATCATCTGACAAAAAAAACCCAAAGCTTCTTTTTCGCTTAATTTTTCTTTTTCTTCAAGCAATTCTCTGAGGTTTGTCCCTTCGACGAATTCCATCACGAGGAAGTGATGTTTGGACCCGTCAATATCGATTATAAAATTATCAACATATTGTACGAGGTTTTTATCCTTAACTGATTTTATTATATCTATTTCTCTTTGTATCCTGTTATCAGTGCCTCTCCTATATTCTTTTAAAACATAGGCTTCCCTGAAAAGCTTCAGCGCATAGAAAGCGGCGTCTTTTTTTGCTTTATACACAACACCAAAACCTCCGTCATTGACAAAATCGATGATGGCGTATCCATTTACTGTTTTCCCGATTAGATTCATTGTATATTCCTTACCTCCTTTTTTTAATTTTAGCACATACAAAAATACTCGCCAGCTCTCTCCTGCTCGTGCTGCCTACTGAGGTTTCTTACTCTTATTATTTGGCTACTTGCGCGTTTTTTTTGAAATAGTATAATGAAGTCAACAATTTACGCCTAAACTCCGACTTTTCGCCGGAGCATGGCATCTAAAACCAACCAAGATTTAGTCTCCTCGTCGGAGCACCTTGGTTGGTCATATCCTGAAAGGGATATGGGTGGCCTGAAAGGGTCATCGTCGGCGGGGAGTTTTGTGTTTTCCGCTGGCACTTTAACCGGCTAAAGGAATCCAAAATGAAAAACAAAAGAGCAGCCGCAATCCTGGCCATTACACTTCTCTTCGCTGCGGTTTCTCCGGCTCTGGCTGCCACGAAAGTCAATCGCTCAAATATTGTCATCACTCAAATTGACGGCACCACCATCACCGCAATGAAAGGCAGCGCAGCCTACATCATCAATGCTGAAAGAGCAACTCTTAAGAATGCCAAGAATAAAACCGCCACCCTCGACCAGTTTTTTACGGGAGATCAAATTGATGTTTCCGGAACCAGAGGAACAGACGGCGCCATTATCGCCAAAACCATCCAGAACCGCTCCCTCAAAGATGAAAGCCTCACTCGCGGAGCCATCACCGACGCTTCCGTTGCCGCCAATGCCAACATCTCCGCTTCCAAATTGAACCTTTCGAATGCCATCACGGGAGATGATATCCAAAGCCACACTATAACGAGCGACAAATTGGCCGACGGCATCACTCTCACCACCGGAAACATCACCAATCTCAACCTTGGAACCCACACCATCTCTGACGGAAACTTCACGGGGAACTGGAATTGGAACGGTGGAAGTCTTTCCAATATGATAGACCTTTCCGCTACCGGAAACATCTCGGCTCTCACCTTTACTTCCACCCAGACCACTGGAACCGCCCCTTTCACCGTTGCTTCCGCAACCAAAGTCGCGAACCTCAACGCCGATCTTTTGGATGATCTCCATGTCTCAACAATCGGAGGAGTGAGCGTCATCCCCGCCACCGATTCTTCGGGAAACCTGACCCTCACTAATGCCAAACTAAATATCGGAACCCTGAAGCTTGATTCCCAAACCACTGCTCCCTCAGCCGAAGAAGGGAAAATTTATTACAACTCCACCCAAAAAACCGCCAAGATATACAACACCCAGGCCAGCTCGACTGATGAATACCTGGATGTTTCCACCGACCCCCATGTCCAGCCCACTAGTTGCCCCGATGGGTACGTTCCCGTTCCCGGAGATGTCCGCTACGGCACCGGTGGTGGATTCTGCATCATGAAGTATGAGGCTAAATGTGATTTTGATAATGATGGGGTTGGAGACACTTCGCCGGCGACAAACAGCCACGACGGCTACGACAATAGTTCACAAGCCTGTACCGCATTGCACGTCAAGTCGCTTGCAACAGGCTATCCTATTGTCAACATTTCCCAGACCACTTCTATTTCTTACTGCTCCGGCCTCGGCGCTGGTTACCATCTCATCACCAACAACGAGTGGATGACGATGGCCAGGAACATTGAGAACATTGGTGACAACTGGACGTCGGGGACAGTGGGAACAGACGGACTTTTTCGGGGGCATTCTGACAGTGTTCCTAATGTGGCTCTGACAGCTAATTCAGACGATTCACAGGGTTATGAAGGCACCGGACAATCAGCACCCTCAGAGCAAAGAAGAACGTTTACTCTTTCCAACAGTGAAACGGTTTGGGATATTGCAGGAAACATGTATGAGTGGATTTTCGATACGATTAAAAGAAAAGATGAGCCTCATTCAATCACTGGTCCTGATAATAGTTGGAGTCAGGAAGAATTTGATACGATCGACAATTATGGAACGATGAGTTATGCCAGTTTGCGTCCGGGAAATCCTGGCTGGAATTCGACACAGAATATGGGAAAGCTTAACACAATATATAATCCGAACGGCGATACGGGTACAACTATCTATGCCTTTATGCGTGGAGGATTTTTTCGCGATGGTACTGTCGCTGGCCTCTTTACAATACGTTTAGATGATACTCCTAGTAGTTCATATAATACTCGCAGTTTTCGCTGCGTATACCGCCCGTAAATTTTTCCAATATTCAATTTCAGAAAATATAAATTTTTCAAAGGAATACACAAAAACAGCATCAAACCGGGCGCTGTTTTAATATTTGCCTTTCTGTCGCACAACGTTTCCTAAAGTCGAACTTTAGAAATTATTCAGAAGTCTCTAATTTTTCTTATCCTATCACTCCTCATCTTTTGGGCAAGGGGGGAGTTTGTTGAAAAAACGGTCGAAGGGCCGCCTTTTCCAATTTTCCCTGGTTCGCAAGGTCCTGGCCTTCGCAAAAGTCGGGTCTTGACGAGAAAAAGAGGTATAAGAAAATTTTTTCAAAAAAGGTCACAGTCCCTCCCCCGGAGACTGTGACCTGGTGTTCGCGCTGCTGAGCAGCGTTTTTTCCCTAGGCGGCCTTGCGAGCGAACCCGAGATCGCGGATAAGATGGCTCTTTCCGCTTTCCTTCAATTTCGCGGCGATGAGGCCGTTGAAGCGCACCGGCATCTTGGACTTGCGGTGGATGAAATGCCTCCGCCAGCCCTTCACCGTGTTGCAGATGCCGGAGGAAATCATCCTCGCTTTCCAAGCCGACTTGAAGCCGTCGGCTTCGAACTGAACCTCGAAAATCGCTCCCTTGAAATCGGTGTTCCACTCGAACCGTCCCGGGCTCTCGGCAAATTTGTTGTTCATTATTCTGCCGACGAAAACTTTTGCTCGGATAAGGGTCTTGACGGCCTGAATTCGCCGGGCCAGCTTTTCCCGCGCGAGTTCTGAAGCGGCGTCATATTGCATCAGAAGACGCTGGTGAGCGATGGCCGGGCTCAAGCTGTTCGTGCAGACGACATAAACTTCGCAGTTGCGCGAAAGCGTCTGCAGGGCGCGTGGTTTTTCTTTGAGCAGACTCTTTTTCGAAGGCTCATTTTTCGGCTTGGGGCGAGGGGAAGCTACTCGCGGATTCGCGGCCAACCACTCGAGCCTGGACCGCTTCATCTGCTGTGTCCGCCAGGATTTCACCATTCGCCGAATCCAGACTTCGCACTGGCGGGAGCCTTGGAAATTCGGATGGCGGCTCACTTCCGCGTACCAATCCGAGGCCAACACGGCCGCCCGGACATTGCCGTGTTCGATCACCAGCGATGCGAATTCGGCTGTCCCCGCGAAAGCCTTCAGGTCAAAATAATACTGCTTGGGCAAGCGGCGTCTTCTTTTCTTTTCCGCTTTGCCCCGCCTCAAAAGTCGCTGTTTTTGGATCTTCGACGCTATCGACACGTTTGGTCTCCTCTTGGCTGAAGGTTTTTCCTGTTTTATACTCTGCCGCAGACCTCCTTTGTATTTTTACGGAAAAAACCGGAACGCGTTTTTTTTGCGAGGACGTGTTTTGCTTGTCCGGCAAAAAGAAAACGCGAGATTGGACCGGCTTTGACCATTATACAAAGGAAATCAAAATCAGAAGTCATATTAAAAGAGCTGAAAACGTGACCAAAACCTAGCATAAGGCATATTCACTGTCAAAACCTGAAACAAAAAAAGGCTTTGAAAAAGCCTGAAAAATGCGGCTTCCCCTGACGGATATATTCCGCCGCCTGAATATTCCTCAGATGGAAACGAAAATAGAAATATTATCTTTTGCCAATCAGTCCATAAAAATTTGACCGGCTTGATCTTCCTGATTTTATGCGAAAGCAAGAAATAATTGACGAGAGAGAAAAATCCGAAAAAGATAATTGATAGAATCAAGAGGATTTTCCAGTCCAATGAAACCGGAATGGGGGCGGTTACCGTTCTCGCGATATTGTTTTCAGTCGGCAAAAAATGGGGCTTGGCGATATTCCATTTGCTCCTTGTCCGGATTGACGATGACTCCTCTGAAAGATATTGACCCACCGGAATCTGACGTATGTCGAGATGAAATGGCAGACGCCAGTCTTTTTTTTTATTTTCCCAAAATCAGGTTGAACAGATATCCGGTGAAGATTATGCCGATTCCGACAATGCCGGCAAAGATGGCAATCAGCCTCGTTTTCATCACTTTTTTCAAAATCATAAATTCTGGGAGAGATAAGCCTGTGACAGCCATCATGAAAGCCAGCGTCGTTCCCATACTCACTCCCTTTTCCGTCAGAACGCTTACGAGAGGTATTATGCCAGCCGCGTTGGAATAAAGCGGAATGCCAATGAGAACCGCGAGCGGCACAGAATACCAATTCCCATTGCCTGCATATCTAGCCAGAAAATCAGTCGGCACATAACCGTGGATCCAGGCTCCGATGCCGATTCCCAAAACGATATAAAGCCAAACTTTTCGGATAATTTCCCAAGTGTAGCTTCTCGCATAATCCGTTCGCTGTTTCCAGGTCAGCGAGGGCAAGGACAGTTTTCCGTTTTGGTTGCTTTTATACACAAATTCTTCGACCAGATTTTCCACCTTGAGATGCCCGATAACGATTCCGGAAAAAATGGCGATGACGAGTCCGCTCGCGATATACAGCAGGGCAATTTTCCAACCAAAAAGACCAAAAAGCAAAACCAGCGCCACTTCGTTGATCATCGGCGAAGCGACCAAAAAGGAAAAGGTGGTTCCCAGCGGCACTCCGGCTTCCAGAAAACCGAGGAAGAGGGGAATGGCGCTGCAAGTGCAAAAAGGCGTGATGATTCCGAGAAGCGAGGCCAGGACATTGCCAAAATATTTTTTCTCGCTGGAAAGTATGGTTCTGATTTTTTCAGGCGGCAGAAAGGATCGGATGATTGAGACAACGAAAATTATCACCGCGAGCAGCAGGAAAATCTTGATGGTGTCAAAAATGAAAAAATTAACCGCGCTCGCCAGCAAGGTTTTTTGAGCGATGCCGAAAACAGAATAGGTCAGCCAATCGGCAAAAATTTGCACGGGATAGAATATATTCATAATTATTTTTCCAGCAGCTCTTTTATTTCTTCAGCATTCGGTACTCGTCCAGAGATCTTGGCTTCCCCGTCAATGACCAAAGCCGGCGTTCCCATAATGCCATAGCTCATAATATCTTGAATTTCGGTGACTTTTTCTATATCCGCTTTTATTTCCAATTCCTCCAATGCTTGCTTCGTGTTGGCTTCCAGCCTCTGGCAATTGGGGCAACCTGTCCCTAGGATTTTGATATTCATAGGATTATCTGATTATTTGATTGAACAGCGACTTATATTTTTTGATGGCCTTTCGGTCTAGGGAATAGCGGATGAAATTTCCTTCCCGCTTTTCTGTCAAAAGCCCGATTTTTTTCAGCTGCTTGAGATGATGCGAAACCAGCTTGTCCGATATTCTAACCGCGGGGACAATCTCGCAAACACATTTTGAACCGCTTTGAAGAACGCAAAGAATCTTCAGCCGGTTCGGATCGGCAATGGCTCGCAGAAAGGCATATACTTTTCCGACATTGGCTGCTTCCGCAGAGCTTTTTGCACAACATTTGAATTTCATAAAAAAATACTATTCTAATTTATATTAGAATAGTATATCTATTCGTAAGATGTGTCAAAAAAGTTGGGAAGTCGATTTGGGGTATAAAAAATAACCCTTTGTATAAGGGCTATTTTTTTCAAGGCTCCCGGGACAGGTATCCTTCGCTCGGTATCCTACGCCTTCGGCTTCGGAGTACCATGCTTCGGACTACCATGGCGTCCTTCAGAAAAATCCTTCGCCAAGGCCGCAGAAACAAATCTTTTATAGGCAAATGCTTTTCCAGATCCTGATTTCAGATAAAGTTCAAAATCTCTTGCTTGTTTTTCAGTTTCAAAAGCGCAATACCAAGCCAACTTCCAAGGAATATGCGGCCTTGTTGATTTTACTTGACCGATATTATGCAACTTTAATCTTTCCTTTAGATTATTTGTTGAACCAAAATAAAAAATGTGAGATTTTGAGCTTAGCAAAATATAAGTATAATGCATACAAAAAACCAAGGCTTATCTCAGAATATTATACCATTTTGGCATGCAATTCCGTAGCCTTGGCGAAGGATTGCTCCCCCTAGCTGACGAACTTGGAACTCTCGATTGGAAGAATATAAAGCACCAATTCAAATATTTTATGGAAGCTATGCGAGAAAGTTGCGCGATCATAACGCCGCCGGGCGTCCCCGCGATAGCGGGGCTTGAGTGAAGCTCAAGGCGAAGCGACAGCAAGCGCGCCCGCATAACGCCTTTCTGCACGCTCGATGCGAAAGAAAGGCTTTCCCTTTCAAAGGGGGCTGGGGTTGTATAAAATGCGCGAAAACAAATGTCGCACAACTTCCGTTTCTTGCGACATTCATTCCTTGATTTCCAAAAGTGAAAAAGAATGTTGCAAAAACAAAGTTGTGCGAGAGCTTGACCCCTTGCGTTTGTTTTCGCTTTCCGACTTGACATGCTTTCAGTACCTGCTATAATTGTCTTAGATAAAGGTAGTAAACTTCTTGATGCAAATGCATGCAAACAAAAGAGCTGTACAAAATATGCGCAACGCAAAGCGAATGCATAAAAAGCATTGAGCAAGCGAGATGGCACGGAAAACCAGAGTGCCCATATTGCCATTCAAAGGCTGCTACGGCTGTTTCCAGAGAAAACCGCTATCATTGCAATGCCTGTAATACTTCTTTTAGTGCAACTGTCGGGACGATTTTTCACAAAACGAAGATCGACTTTCAAAAATGGTTTTGGGCAATTTCACTTATCATCAACAATAAAAATCATATTACCTCAAGAAATTTATCGAGAATAATTGGCGTGAGCCCAAACACTGGATGGTTTATGCTAAAGCGTATTAATAACGCAATAAAAGAGCAGAATGAATTAATAATTGCTTTATCCTGATTAAAACTTATGGAAGAAAGAATTTTAAAAGCAACACATCATGGCCTGTTAAAAATCGGAGATACTGAACTAAATTGTTCAGTTCTCGAAGACGGCTCTAGAATAATCTCAAGAAATGCTATTTTTCGAGCATTTAAAAGAACCAAGAGGGGCAGAGCCAAGAATGAAAATAGGGAGCCCAATATGCCTGCTTTCATCGATGCAAAGAACTTAAAACCCTATATTTCAAGCGATTTATTGGGTGTGCTCAATCCGTTAACTTATATCGCCAGCAATGGGAGACAGACCACGGGCTTCAAAGCCGAGATTCTACCTTTGTTATGTGATACTTACTTGCAAGCTAGGGACGCAAACGCTTTGCTAACCCAGCAACAGCCTCTAGCTACCATCGCAGAAATTCTTGTAAGAAGTCTTTCAAAGGTTGGAATTGTCGCACTAGTTGATGAAGCAACTGGTTATCAGGACGTCAGAAAGAGAGATGAACTGCAACAGATTTTAAAGGCTTATATCAGCGAGGAACTTTTACCATGGACTAAACGCTTTCCTGATGAATTTTATATGCAAATGTTCAGGCTAAAAAATTTGCCTTATGACCCTTCAACAGTTAAACGACCATCTTTTATTGGTAAATTAACCAATAAGCTCATTTATGAAAAACTGCCGCCCGGTGTATTAAAAGAACTGAAAACCCGAACGCCAAAGAGCCCAAGAGGAAATTACACTGCTCGTTTTCATCAAAGTTTAACGGAAGATATTGGGCACCCCACCCTGAAGGGCCAATTACAACAAGTTATCGTTCTCATGAGAATTTCTCCAAACTGGCGATCTTTTGAGCGTAATTTTGTTAGGGCATTTGGTGGCCAGCAGGACTTAGGTTTTGAAAGCAATGATGAATAGTTTTTATAATCGAAATGTAGCTTAACAATTTTTCAACCTTTTAGGCGAAAGTCGAGTAGGCGATTACCCGTCCAGTAAGTATTCAGTTTGGAGCTGACGAACAGAAACCTAGAAGGAGATCCAATTAATGCATTTAATCCTATCCCAATAGTGGCTCTAGGTAATCATTAAAAGAAGGAAAAAGCTGTGCGCCGCGTGGTTGAAAAAGCCCACAAATAGGCACAAAAAGGGATATGGGGCGAATGAGTGCGTGGAATTGGTAATTTGATAGACGCCTTTTAGGCATATCTTAAACTCTACAAAGTCTATTACTTTTTTAGTAATGGTTAATGTAGGGTAATTACCAATTCTACACATTCAACAAAAAGACGGCTATCAAACAGCCGTTTTATGTTGGAAAAAGAAGAAAATTTACAAATAAACGAGGAAAAAGAAAAGCAGGATCTCGATAATCTTGTCGGCTTCTTTGATTTGCTCTTAAAAATCGACATGCGGATCAACCCGGATAATTATAAGCAAAAACAAAGCCATGATTGACACGATTGTCATCTCTATTCAGCCAAAAAAATTCGTTTCAGAAAGCGATCTTTTCGGCGCGGGCTGGGATCTTCAAAACTTCAGCCAAGGATATAAAAAGTTTGTTAAAAATCAGTCTGCCGAACAAAAGCGCGATAAAATATATCGGCCCCGGCCGCGATTCATCAATCGAGGAATTAGCGGATTGCTTCAGTTCGAGTTTTCCATTCCGAAGCTGATATTTGGAAATAATGTCGATGAAGTTTGCGAAAATGATTTTGATAATATTTTGCAAACACTTCAGGCGCGCCTTCGCGATTTCGGAATTTACCAGTACAATCAGGATTTGCGGAAAGCCAGCGTTTCGGTTTTTCATCCCTCGAAGAATATTTTGCTTTCCGAAGGCTATACGGCAAGCGGAGTAATCAAGGAATTGAGGAAAATAAACCTTACGCAGAAAATGGATTTAACCCGGGACAGCTTCAAAAACGACGGCCATGCCCTTCATCTTCACGCCAATTCTCATGAGCTTGTCGTTTATGACAAGATTCCTGATCTGATTAAGCCGAAAGGCCGGGCCGAGGACAAGGACAAAACATCAATGCAGTTATCCTTGTTCCAACAATTCAAAAAGCAAGATCGTCCGCCGGAAATTTTGAGGATCGAGGCAAGGCTGGCCAACAAGAGGAAAATGAACGCCGTCCTTGAAAAAAACGGCTTTGCCAAAAATCCGACATTCGAGGATATATTCAAGGAAAGCGTATGTAAAAAAATAGTCGCGAGCTACTGGAACGAAATAGTCATAAAGGAAAATCTGTTTCTTTTCGGCCTCTCATCCGGCCCGAAGCAAGTTTTGAAAAACCTGATAAAAAGCTATCCGTGTATAAAGCCGAAAGAGGCAGCTTACCTCGTGGGATTGGATAGGCTAAGCAAGGACGAGAACGGCATAAGAGAATTACGAGGGATGCTGGAGAAACAAGCCACGCGCCGAACTTGGTATAGGATCGCAAATGACATGAAAAAGCTCAACGCGATCCAAAATCCCGCCTCTTGCCACGGCTGGATCAGGCAAGTCCGCGATCAAATCGAGGCATTTCAGCCCCTAAAAATAGATGATTTGCTATGTAAAGAAATGTAAAGTATAATGGAATAGTGCTAATTATGAATATTTAATCGGTATGAATAATGACAAGAAGCAAAAGGGAGAACTTATTGATCCGGTTAATACGCAGGATTTGACAGGTTATTTGGTGGAAGCAGAGCAAATACCGGAGGAAGGAGAGTCAGCAGACGATTTTATGAAAAGAACAAAATGGACGCTGGAAAAGGAAAACTATTGGCGAAAAGTGAACGGAATGCCGCTATTAAAAAGCGAGCAGGAATACCGCAATTTGTTAGAAGATAAGCTAAAAGATGAATAGACTATCTTACAAAGTAATCAAAGAAAATGAGAATATGCAACCAATTTGCCCGATTTTTCAGATTGTTTTGGACGATAAAGAAACTGGATTTTATTTTGACGTTGCAGGATTGGAATTGAGCAGCAAAAAGAGCGGGATATTTCCTATTGTCATCGGCAGATGTGATGTTATAGGTTGTTGCGGAATGTATATCGAAGTTGCTCAAAAACAGGATAAAGTTTTTTGGAAAAAATTTTGGAACGGGCAATGTTGCGGCGAGCCAGAACCGGATGACGAGTTGAAAGAATTTCGTTTCGCAGACGGCTTTATAATAAAACCACCTCTTGAGTTCGACATAAAAGAATATCATAATATTTTCGAACAGATTTGGAAAGAATTGCCGAAATTTAAAAGCGAGTGTGAAAAATATAAAAGAGATTTGATTGACTATAAAGCAGGGAAATTATTTCGTATTTAGCAGATAAGATTTATTAAATGACTAATAAAAATCAAACAAGAGAATTCTATACGGCAAAAGAGCTGGCCGACAAACTACAGCTCAATATAATGACGATTTATCGTTATATTGACGCTGGAAAATTGAAAGCTTATAAAATAGGAAAAGAATTCCGGATTGATAAAAAAGAGTTTATCAAATTTTTGAAACAAGCTAAAGTAAATTAGTTATGAAAAAAATAACACGAACACCGGAAGATAATAAAAAAGCACAATTAGAGAACGAAATTTCACGGCTAAAGAAAAAGATTGAAAAATACGAAGCGATAGAGCTCAAACAAAATCGCTTTGGCTTGGTTTGGCTTGATGTGCCGGAAGCCTTTGAAGACGATGTTGAAAATAAATTACCTATTCTTGAAGAAGTGCCGAAACTGGCAATAAACAGCAAAGACGGCAAGCCAGCACACTTGCTGATCGAGGGCGACAACTACCACGCTTTGACTTGCTTAAACTATACCCACAAAGGCAAGGTTGATGTTATTTATATTGATCCGCCATACAATACAGGATCGGATGGTTTTAAATATAAAGACAAGAGAATATTAAAAGAATATCCAGACGGGACGCTAGTACCAAAGGAAAGCCCATTAAGGCATAGCTACTGGTTGTCCTTTATGAAAAAACGTCTTGAACTTGCAAAAGATATTCTGAAGCAAACCGGAGTTATTTTTATAAGTATAGATGATAATGAAGTCGCACAACTAAGATTATTATGTGATGAAATTTTTGGAACTGAAAATTTTATAGAAACCATTATATGGAAAAAAAGAGCCACACCACCAAATGATCGTGAAATTGGAAGAAACCACGAATATATTTTGTGTTATGGCAAAACCCAAAATGTAAATTTAAATTTACTTCCTCGCACCGAAGAGGGCTTGGCAAGATATAAAAATCCAGACAATGATCCAAACGGAGTTTGGGCAAGCTCTGATTTGAGTGCAAATGGAAAAGGTGGAAGATTAGTTCAATCTTTAGTTTTCCCCATAAAAAATCCATTGAATAAAAAAGAGTATTGGCCGCCAAAAGATAAGTGCTGGCTTTATAACAAAGAGAAGATTAATAAGTTTTTATCTGAAGGAAGAATTGTATTTCGTAAGAGCGGTGCGCCATTCTTAAAAAGATATTTAAAGGAAGTTAGACAAGGGCAAACTGCACCAACTATTTGGGTTGACGCTGGTTTTTCTCAAGACTCCGCTCAAGAAATAAAAGATTTATTTAATGGGGAGAATATTTTTGAAAATCCTAAGCCTATAAAATTGATAAGTAGGCTTTGCTTCTTGGGAACACAAAAGAAGGACGCAATAATTTTAGATTTTTTTGCAGGCTCTGGCACAACTGGACAAGCAGTTATGGAATTAAATGAAGAAGACGAGGGAAACAGGCGGTTTATTCTGATTACAAACAATGACGAAATAACAAACGGCCAGAAACATAAAATAATGTCAGATATTTGCTATCCTAGAATAAAAAAAGTCATTAAAGGATATAGTCTAAAAAAAGGTTTGGATAATTCAGTGAGGTATTTTAAAACTGCCTTTGTCGGTAAAAATAATATCTTAAAAGCCGATGACGCAGATAAAATAGAGTTAGCACACAATGCTGGTGGTATGTTGGCTATCGCCGAAAATGCCTTTGACCAAGTTGAGCAGAATGATTATTGGCAGATTTTTGAAAACAATAAACAATATACAGCCGTATATTTCAGGGAAGAATTTGGCAAGTTTGATGACTTTGTAGAAAAAGTTAGGAAGCTAAAAAAACCAGCTGTTGTTTATATTTTTAGCTGGGAAAAGGAATTTGAATTTAACGAATTTGAAGACGATAAGAATATAAAAATTAAAACCATCCCGCAACCTATTTTGGAAATTTATAAACAAATTTATAACCTTGTTTGACTATGCCAGCCTTCAACCTTTTACCATTTCAAAAAACAGCCATTGATAACTTGAACGAAGCCTTTTTATGTCTTTGGAAAAAACAAGATAGGCAGTTGCCTTTGGTTTTCAAGTCCCCGACTGGAAGCGGAAAGACTTTGACGACTGCTCATTTTATAAAAGGGCTTAACCATTTGCCACAATGGAAAGTTGACAAGGCGTTTATCTGGATCACTTTTAGCGATGACTTGGCAATGCAGAGCAAGGATAAATTCAAAGAGTATTTTGAAAATAATTTGGAAAATGCGCTTTTAACTGTAAGCGATATAAGCAGGGGTAAACTATACGAAAATGATATATTGTTTTTGAACTGGCAAAAGATCGTGCAGGATAACGCCTCAACTAGAAAGCTGAAATTGCGCAAGCCGAAAGACGAAAGGTTTAAAAAAGAAAACGGAAGTTATTTTGAAGATGTAGTTTTGGAAACAAAAAAGACCGGCCGAGAGATCATTTTATTTGTAGATGAAACACCTAATAGTAAAACCATACTGACAAAAGAAATTATTGACCTTGTAGACCCTAAAATAATCGTGCATATAACCGCAACACCAGATGACAAAGATGTAGCAAAGGCCGCTGTACTAGACAGTTTCGTGCGAGTTGAAAGGGAAAAAGTTGTTGACGAAGGTTTGATCAAAGAAAAAATTTTGGTGCAAACAGAAGAGGATTTGGAAAAACACAAAGGCAAAGATTTGGATGAAGTGCTTTTGACTTTAGGAATGGACAAACGGAAAGAGCTGGCGGACGAATTTAAAGCGTTAGGTAAGGATATAAACCCGCTAATGCTCATCCAGTTGCCCAATGATGATAAAGAGCTTATCGCTAAAGGCGACAAAACGAAAGAAGAAGTTGTGAGCCATTTTTTAGCCGCAAAGGGCATTAAAAGTAAGCAAATAGCAAAATGGTTTGACAACAAAAAAGAAAATCTGGACTTTATAGCCGACAATGACAGCAAAGCTGACTATATGCTTTTCAAGCAGGCTGCCGGAACGGGTTGGGACTGCCCCCGCGCTAGTGTTTTAGTAATGTTTAGAGAAATAAAAAAAGAAACTTTTTATACTCAAACAGTTGGCCGTATTTTAAGAATGGCCGAGCCGCAGGCAAAGGAAGATTACAAAAATAATCCGAATTTAAGAACCGGCTTTTTATACACGAACTATAAGCGAAGCCAAGTTGAAGTGCCGGATTTAAAGAAAAATGAAATTCCAAGCCAGTACGCTTACCGGAAAAAAGGCATTAAGAATGTTAATTTGCAATCGGCTTATATTTCACGCATTGACTATGGAGATATTCCAGCATCTTCAAAATTCCAAGAAATTTTTGGCAAATCAATGAATGAATATTTTGGAATAACCAAAAATGATTTTTTAGGAAAAGCTGAAAAGAAATTAGAAAAAGCAGGCATAGATTTAAGTCATAAACTAACCAACAGCATTATTGCCAATGCCAAGTTTGAAGACCTTGATCAAATGGCCTATGAGTTTAAAAAGAAAGGCGTTGATGTTGAGCTGGAGATGTCAACGAACGATGTTGAAAAAACTTTTAACTATTTTTGCCTAATGCTTTTGAAAGAGCAAACAGACGAGCGGGCAAAATATACTAATGTAGCCCGTGCTTGGGGCGTGTTTAAATCGGCTATTCGTGTTTGGTTTCATTCTACATTAAGTAAAGACAGCAATTACTATTACCGAGTTTTTGTTAAGGATATACAAAAAGGCGCAGGCAGTAAATTTAGGCCAGCTATCACTAAAGCATTGATTGATTTTAAGCCTATTGCCCAAGTTATATTAAAAGAAAAAAAGAAAAGACAAGAAGAAAAAGAAGCCCCGACTTTTGAAATTTCCGAACGATATGATTTTACAGTTGATTATGAAGAAGTGCCACAAAAACTTTGCGCTTTGGATAAGTGCTTTGTATTGAAAGATTATAAAGGAAAACCCAACGAGCTGGATTTCATTAAATACCTTGAGAGCAAGAGTAAAAAGATTGACTGGTGGTTTAAAAATGGCAATTACGGCCAAGAGTATTTTGCGATCAAGTATTTTAACAGTATAGACGGCAAGGAAGCTCTATTTTACCCCGACTTCATAATACGCTTCAAAAGCGGCAGGATAGGCCTTTTTGACCCCAAAAAAGACCAAACAGCTACAGACCCGGAAACGGCGGACAAAGCCAAATCATTGGCATTAAAACTAAAAGAATTAGGCAAGGGCTATGTTGGCGGTATTGCGGTTTTTGAAAATGGCGTTTGGAATTATAACGGCTCAACAATCTATAAATATCAAAAAGGTAAAATTAGCCAAGATAAAAACTGGCAACCAATGGAAAAATTATTTTAACGAATATGAAAGCAATAATCCTTGCCCGAGTTTCGACTGAAGAACAAAAAGAGGCTGGCAATTCGTTGCCCGCTCAAATTCATCGTCTTGAGGAATACTGCAAGCGAAAGGGTTTTACTATTGCCAAGAGATTCAGCTTTGATGAAAGCGCATACAAACAAAAGCGCGATGAGTTCGATCAGGCTCTTGAATATATCAAGGGAAGCAAGGATCAGCACGCCGTATGTTTCGACAAAGTGGATAGGTTTAGCCGGAATGTTTTCGACAAGCGCGTCCCCATGCTCTATGAGCTGGCCATGCAGAACAAAATCGAACTTCACTTTGCATCTGATAACCTTGTTGTAAATTCAGGCATTTCAGCTAATGAAAAGTTTATGTTCGGCATAGGCTTGAACTTGGCAAAATACTATTCGGACGCCGTGAGCGACAACACGAGGCGCGCGCTGGAGCAAAAACTTCGAAACGGGGAATGGATCGGCCAGTCGCGCATCGGTTATCTCAATATCATCGAAAACGGAAAAACTGATTATGTCCTTGATCCCGAGCGAGCCGAGCTTGTCCGCAAGATGTTTGAGCTATATTCCACAAAAAGCTATTCCGTAAAAACATTAAGAGAGGAAATAACAAAGCTGGGACTTCGAAGTCGGAACGGAATGAAGCTAAGCCCGAGCATTGTTCACAAAGTCCTCAAAGACAAGTTTTATGTCGGGATAATGACTTCAAGGGGCCGGGAATACCCCCATAAATACCCCACAATCGTCCCTAAACGGCTTTTTGAGGACGTTCAGGACATTCTGGCCAGCTACAACAAGAAAACGATAAAATACGCCGCCAAGCCCTTTGCCTTGCGCGGATTGATACATTGCGAGAAGTGCGGATGCACGATAACCCCGGAACTGAAAAAGGGCCGCTATGTCTATTACAGTTGCTCAAACTTCAAGGGAAATTGCGAGCGCACATGGATTCGCGAGGAAGAGTTGCTTGCGCCGATCAAAACAATGCTCCGAGATATTCAAATGCCGCAGGAAAAGGTTGATAAAGTCGTTGCGCGATTGAAGAAGATAAACGAGAACAAAAACCAGTTTCACGAACGAGCCATAAAACAGCTTCGAGCAGAATATGATAAGATCCAGCAAAATACCGACAGGCTTTTGGATCTCCTCGTCGAAAGCAGTATTACTCGGGATATATATGACACAAAGTTGAAAGAGTACAAAGAAAAACAATACGATATAAACATCCGGCTCGAGGATTATACAAAGGCCGATGAAAACTTCCATATTGCCGCATCTATGGTATTTTCTTTAACTAACCGGGCATTGAAAATTTTTGAAAGTTCTGAAGCAAACGAAAAACGGCAGCTCTTGAGTTTTCTACTTCAGAACTGCCGCCTATCAGGCAAAAACCTTTTATTTGAGCTGAAATCTCCCTTCAATACCATCCTTGAACACGCTCATGATCCTTTACTGCTCCCGGGACAGGATTCGAACCTGTAACCAATTGATTAACAGTCAACTGCTCTACCATTGAGCTACCCGGGAATAATTGAATTGTTAAGGATTCATCCTTATATTTCCGTCTTCGATTATCTTATCAATATAATCTCTTCTCTTCAATTTCTTTAATTTCCTCTCAATAGTTCTCGCTTCTCTTATTGTTGAGTATTCTTGAGAAAAAACTAATTTTACCCCTCCAAATCTGCTCGTTGAAGGAGTTAATCTCTTGTGATGATGTTTTAGTCTTGCGTCGAGATTTGTTGTGCTTCCGATATAATATCTTTTATCCCTTAGACTTTCTAAAATATATACATGTGGCATTGTTCATTTTTTTTGATTGAGTCCCGACGCTTCGGTCGGGACCCCGACTTTACGTCGGGGCTACCCGGGCTCCGACGCGAGGTCGGAGTAAAAATATTCAATTTTCAAGAACTACGTTGGGATTATAGGTGAAAATATCTCTTTTGGCAAGATTGGACTTTCTTGCGAAAATATGCTAAACTATAATACACTCAATGAGAAGTGACGAAGGAACAATGATCAATAAAACAAATATAAAAAATACCTCATATAAAAAGGCTTTAGCGATTGTGTTTGTGGCGGCCGTGGTTTTTTCCAGCGGTTTTTTTTGTGATCGAAACATTGCCGAAGCGAAAAAGAAAAAAGCGAAATCGAGCGTGACCAAATGGCAAGTGCTTCTCGAAAAAAACGGCGTGGACCGCTCTCTCTGGGAAAAATGCCTTCCCAAAGTGAGCCACGCGGAATACAAAAAAGTGGTGAAAACTCTCAAAAAGCAGGGAACGGTTTCCGGGGGCGGTTCGCTCGGGCCGGATATCAGGATTGGGCTCATAAGACTTGAAGGAAGCAAAAGCGACCGAACGATAAAAATAAGATCAGTCGAAGGGAATTACGTGGTAAAAAATTCTGCAGGAGAAACAATAAAAAACGTAGCTTCCGATGATTCCACGACAATAAAACAAAGCGACAATCAATTTCTAGTCAAGGGGTTGGATCCCAATGACTTGTCTGCTTATGTGGCAAAAGGGGATTTATTGAAAATAGAGCCGGACGGAGGCGAAGGAATTTTTGAAATTTATGATTGCGGCGCAAAATTCAATTTTGTGGATGGAAAACCGGATAAGGTCAACCCAGTCGGCTGCTATGGAGACGGGGAATACAACCGCTTTCGCGGAAAACTTGAATTGAGCTTCGATAAAAACAACGATGCCTGGGCGATAAATATTTTGCCGCTCGAGCAATATACTTGGGGAACGGGAGAAATCGGGGATTTGAAATATGAATATTACAAGCTATTCTCGATTGTTTTTAGAACTTATGGATACCGCAATATGGAAACCAGGAAGTCATCCCACGAAAATCACAATTTTGATCTTTCAGACACCTCGCTTGATCAAATTTACAAAGGTCAAAAGATTGAAAGCAAGTTTGAGGATATGAAAAGAGCCACACAAGAAACAAGAGGGAGCATAATTACTTACAAGGGAAAAACAGCTCTGACGCCGTATTGTTCATGGTCGGATGGAACAAGAAAAGCTTACGGGGATTATCCTTATCTCAAAGAGATGAAAGATAAATATGGAAAACATCCGTCAAAGAGCACAAAGGAATTAGAAGACGAAGGAAATCATATGCAGGGGCTCATCGCCAATGGCGCAAGAAAAATGGTGGAGGATGGAAAAAGCTATAGCGATATAATCCAATATTATTATCCCGGCGTGAAAATCGACGGAGCGTATTAATTGGTATCTAGTATCTGGTGTCTAGTATTTTGTGTCCGGCTTGCGCCGGATATTTTGTTTCCTAATCTCGGAGATTAGGAAAAGGGAATTGCCAAAAGCGCCGATGAAAGGTAAGGTGACTTTATGATTACCGATGAAGTGAAAATTATCGTGCGGGCGGGGCGGGGCGGAGACGGCGTCGCCTCTTTTGACAGGGCCAAAATGGGACTTGGTCCAACCGGCGGAAAAGGCGGAGACGGCGGGAATGTTTTTCTGGAAGGCGTGACGGATTTGACCGCGCTCAACAAATACAAGCAAAAGAGAGAATATTTCGCCGGACGGGGTCGAAATGGGAAATCGGACCGCTCAACCGGACCGGGCGGCCGGGATTTGACTTTGACCATTCCGGCGGGATCCGTCGTTCGCAACGTGAAAACCGGAGAAGAATTTGAAATCACGAAGGGCGGAGAAAAAATTCTGGTCGCGAAAGGCGGTTCGGGCGGGCGGGGCAATTTTCTTTTCCGCTCGGCGGAGAACACGAGCCCCCGAGAATTTGAGGAAGGGTATCCCGGGGAAGAGTTTGAGTTTTTCATCGAACTCCGACTCATTGCCGACATCGGACTCGTCGGCCTTCCAAATGCCGGGAAATCAAGCCTGCTGAACGAAATCACCAATGCCAACGTGAAAGTGGCCAATTACGCTTTCACGACGCTCGAGCCGAATCTTGGAGTTTTGGGCAGTCTCGTCATTGCCGACATCCCCGGTCTCATCGAAGGCGCGTCGCTTGGCAAAGGTCTTGGTGTCAAATTTCTGAAACATATCCGGCGGACGAAGATGCTGGCGCATTGTTTGTCGCTGGAATCCGAAAATATTCTCAAGGATTATAAAACCGTGCGAAAAGAACTCGAAGATTTTTCAAAAGAGCTGACAAAGAAAAAAGAAATTATCCTGCTCACCAAATCCGACCTTGCCTCGAAAGAAAAAATTGCCAAAAGCAAGGCTCTCATGAAAAAAATAACTCCCGATGTATATCCCGTTTCAATCCATGACTGGGACAGCTTGCAAAGTCTTTTGAAAATACTTTCGCGCCAAAAATAAAAAAACTTCGGCAGGCTAATTTGCTGAAGCGCATCACTGCGACTAATCGCGGTGAATTTTTTTAATAACCCGCGGCTGCTTGCAAAGCTTTCAAGAAATTCACTTTTCCGCCGGACAAGACTTTCCCGGCGAGGCTCGCGTTCGTGTCGACGGAGTTTTTGATAATTTCGATTATTTGCGCGCTTGATAAATTGGGATATTTGGAAAAAAGAAGTCCCGCTTCGGCGCTCACAAACGCGGCTGAAAGCGAGCTACCCTCCGCTTCGTCGTAGCCGCTTTTTGATTTGGAAAGTCCGATGAGAGGAGAATCACTGCTCCCGCCGGGCGCGGCGACGTCAACAGAAGTCGCGCCAAAGTCGGAATAATCAGCCAGGTTCCCGTTTTGGTCCGTCGCGCCGACGCAGATGATGTTCGAGAGTTCAAAATCGCAAGGATACATTTTCTGGTTCGCGTCTCCGCTTTCGTGATCGTAGCCTTCATTTCCGGAAGCGGTGACAAACACGCCGGGATATTGCGAGATTGCGTCTTTCAAAGCCAGGTCCAAACCTTCCTCGCCATAGCTTCCCCAGCTGGCATTCACGACCGAAACGCCCTTGGCGTTGGCATAGTTCAGGGCTTCGATGGCTTGGGAAGTGGTGAAATCAAAGCGAAGAGGCATGACGCGAAGATGATTGAAGAAACTTCCTCCGGATACTCCGCGCTTGTTGTTCGCCATCGCGGCTATGATTCCGGAAATAAAGCTTCCGTGCCCGTCGTTGTCAGCCATCTTCTTTTTTGGAAATTCGAAATTTCTGCCTTTGGCCGAACCGGCTGTCAGATTTTTTTTGAGGTCCTTGTGTTTCGTGTTCACGCCGCTGTCGATGACGGCCACCGCCACATTGCGCTGGTTTTTTGATTCGAGATCCCAGGCCGCATCGGCGCTCACTCCGCCGGCGCTTGCGGCGGGGTCGAAAAGCCACCATTCGTCGGAGAAATAGGCATCATTTGCCGAACGCGTGAGCGGCTTGTATTTGAAATTCGGCTGGACGAGTTCGATACGGC
>JAQUQQ010000005.1 GCA_028716005.1 Candidatus Moraniibacteriota bacterium
TGATTTCTCCTTTCGAGTTTTTTATGCCCGCGTCCATGGCCGCAGTTTGCCCGAACCATTTGCGCTGAACAATGAGTTTCAGCGGACTCAAGGTTCTCGCGATTTCCCTTGTCTTGTCCGTGCTGCCATCATCAATGAAAACAATTTCAAAAGTCTTGCCGAGCGCCCGCAAGGCTTCGACAATTTTCCGGTGGAGCTCTTTGACGTTCCCCTCTTCGTTGTAGAGAGGAACAACTATGGATAGATATGGTTTAGCGCTGGTATTTTCCATATTTTTATGATAACCTAAAAAAGTATTTAAGGCAATGAAATAAGCTTTGTTTGTTTGGTTTGCGACATTATGATCTCTGAAACAAAATTATCACATAACAAGTTTCTTCTGTCAACAATAATTGTTTTAGCTTTCGCGGCCAGCTTGGCCACATGCTATTTCGCGACCCCGTCCGTTTTCGGCGGCCGCGACCAGGGAGCCATCGCCACCGCCGCCATTGAACTCTCGAAGAACAAATCTTTCACATTTTCCGCGTCGGCTTCAGCGGAACTTTTTCAAAAATACGGCCCCGGAAAAGCGCTCAATTATCCCGGATTTGACTATACTAAAGACGGAAAATTGATCACCCGATTTCCGAAAGCCTATGTCGCCTACCTGGCCGCTTTCTATGCCGCGCTCGGACTGAAAGGACTTCAATACGCCAACTTTCTTCCTCTCACCTTGTTTTTGATCTTGTTTTGGCTGACGCTCCGCCGTTTTTTCCCTGAAAGAATTTCTTTTCTCGGATTTCTCATCGCCGCGACATTTTTCCCTTTTCTCTGGTTCGCCAAATACACGCTCACTGAAATTTTCATGCTTTTTCTCGTTTGGACGGGAATATATTTTCTGATTCTTTTTCGTAGGTGTCCGACACCTACGAGCGCAAAAGGAGTCCGACACCTACAAATTTCTTTGGTCTTTTTCGCCCTTTCGGCGCTTACCCGAATCGAAGGAATTGTTTTCTTCTTGATTGCCGCCGGATATATTTATATCCTGAATAGAAAAAAAATAATCTCGCTCCCGAAAACTTTTCTCAAGAATTTGCTGATAATAGTTATAATTTTTGCGGCGCTTTATTTTTATCTGGACTTTCCGGCCCTTTTCGACAGCGCCAAAAACATAGCAAAAGCCTTTTTGCCAAATTCTGCCAAAGACTCCTCTCCTTCCGCCAGCTTATATTCGCACCTTGCGAAAATATTTGCGAGTTATAATATTTTGGTCTATCTCATTCTCGGCCTTTTCGGAATTGGCTGGCTCGCGAAAAATATCAAAACAAAATGGCTGAAGCCGGAACTTATTCCCGCGCTTATCACCTTTCCCGCTTTTTTCTATCTCATTTCACCCATGATCTCGCTTGATGACCCTTGGATGCTGCGGCGGTTTGTTTTTGCCGTTTTCCCGGTTCTTATTTTTTATACGATATATCTCCTCAACCGGTTTTTCTACCATAAAATTTTTCTTTATATCACGCTCATCGCTCTTGTCGCATCGAACAGTGTCATAACCTGGCGCTTCCTCACTCTTTCGGAAAACAAGGAACTTTTGCCCCAAATTGAAACAATTTCCAAAAAATTCGGCCCGAATGATTTGATTTTGGTCGATCGCCTTGCCACCGGCAGCGGATTTTCACTCATGTCAGAACCGCTCAGGACGGTTTTTGGGAAAAACGCCGTATATTTTTTCAACGCCGATGATTTGAAATTTCTTGACCGGACAAAATACAAAAATATATATTTGGCTGTTCCGGCGGAAGATCAGAAAAATTGGTATAGCGATATCGAAAAGGTTCCCGCAGGATTTTCGGTGATCACCAACAATTTTCTTGAACCATCCGAAAAAAAATTCGGCCTCGCTGTCAACACGGAATATAAAGGCGCAGTCGTTTTTTGGAAAGTGAAATAGACTCACGAATTAAGAGCTAATTATAGCGAATATGAACAAATAGCATATGGTGTTTGAAGGTTCGCTCTTATTAGTGTTTAATCCGTTCCTAATTAACGAGTTATTATTATGAAAATTCTTG
Organism: Candidatus Moraniibacteriota bacterium; assembly: GCA_028716005.1. Classification (GTDB taxonomy): domain Bacteria; phylum Patescibacteriota; class Minisyncoccia; order Moranbacterales; family UBA11712; genus UBA11712. The sequence goes on from JAQUQQ010000005.1 coordinate 2,055, forward strand.
TCACAGGCGGAGCTGGATTTATCGGCTCTCATTTGGTCGAGGCTCTCGTTGAAAAAAAACACCGGGTTTTTGTGGTGGACAATTTGAGCTCCGGATTCAAAAAAAACGTCAATCCGAAAGCAAAATTTTTCCGCGCCGATCTCACAAACCACAAAAAAATCGAAGTTATCATAAAAAAAGAAAAACCGGAGATCATTTTCCATCTCGCCGCCCAAATTGATGTCCGAAAATCAGTGGCAGATCCGGTTTTTGACGCGAGGAGCAATATCTTGGCCAGCGTGAACCTCGTGAATCTCGCCCACCAATATAAAGTGAAAAAATTTATTTTCTCCTCAACCGGCGGCGCGATTTATGGCGATACGGAAAGCCGTCCCACTGGCGAAAAGGAGCCCGAATGGCCTCTTTCTCCCTATGGGATCGCGAAATTGACCATCGACAAATTCTTGTTTTACTACCATGAAGTCCATGGTCTCAATTTCGTGTCTCTGCGCTATGGGAACGTTTATGGTCCGCGCCAGAACCCGCACGGAGAAGCCGGCGTTGTCGCCATATTTCTGAACAAAATGCTGAATGGCGACCAGCCAATCATCAACGGCTCGGGAAAACAGACCCGCGATTATGTTTATGTAGGCGATGTCGTGAACGCGAATCTCCTGGCCTTCAAAAATTTCAAAAAATCAGGCATATATAACGTCGGCACCGGGAAAGAGACGGATGTCAACCAATTGTTCCGAGAAATCAACCGCCATTTCGGAAAAAAATTCAAGGAATCCCACGGTCCGGCCAAGATGGGGGAACAAAAAACCAGTTGCCTGTCATTCGCGAAAATAAGAAAAGATTTCGGCTGGACGCCAAGCGTGAATTTCGATACCGGCATCAAAAAAACATTTGAATGGTTTCGAAATAATTCTTAGCTTTCTTCTATGAAGAATAAACTGGTTGAAACTGAAAAGTATTTATAATTTTTTTTATATGCTAACCACGAATCGCGCCAAAGAAATCCTGAAGAAAGCCAAAAAATCGCCCGTCCTCGCCTGCGGCGATGTGATGCTCGACGCTTATCTCACCGGGCCTGTCGAAAGATTTTCCCAGGAAGCTCCGGTTCCCGTGATCCGGGTTGACGATGAACAATTTTTTCCGGGAGGCGCCGGCAATGCCGCCAGCTGCATGGCTGCCATCGGGCTTGCTCCGCATCTCGTGGGAGTGATCGGAGAAAAAGGACGAATCAAATACGCGGACGTCATGGAGGAGGAATACAAAAAATGCGGAATAATCACCCATTTTAGTGTCGATCCGAACCGCAAAACCACGCTCAAATTGAGAGTGAAGGCGATAAAAACCACCACCCAGCACGTCGCCCGGGTGGATATGGAAGACACCCGCCCCTTGAGTCAGGAAAAAGAAAATGAAATATCGGCATACCTCGAGAGCCTCGCCAAGGAGCTGAAACCGGCGGCTGTTTCCATTCATGATTACGCGAAAGGTTTTCTCACGGAAAAAGTCTTTCGTAAAACAATCGACATTTCGAGTGAAAAAAATATCCCCGTTTTTGCCGATCTCAAACAGAACACTTTCGTGAAATATAAAAGCTTCATAAAGAAACCCGAACTTTTTTTTCTGAAGCCCAACCGGGTGGAATCCGCCGAGACAGCCAAGATCATGGGCGGCTTTGACAAAGACGGCACAACTGACAAGGAAATAATCGAAATCGCCCGCATTATCCAAAAAGAAATCCCGATTCATATTTTCATAACCAGAGGAAAAAAAGGATCGGTCTATTTCGATCCCGGAAAAGAGCCGTATTTTGTCCGGCCCGAAGAAGTTGAAGAGCAGTTTGACATCGCCGGAGCCGGAGACACGGTCGCCGCGCTGCTCATCGCCTCGCGCCTCGGCGGCGCGACGATGCCCGAGGCCCTCGAGCTCGCCACTGCCGCTTCACAAGTCGCCATCCGAAAATTCGGCACATCGGTCGTGACGGAAAATGAATTATTAAATTGGATCGGAGAGCAAACATTCAATGTTGAGGGAACACCAACATCGAATGTTGAATAACTTATGAAAAAAATAATCTTTCTCGATCGCGACGGAACAATCAACGTCGACCACAAATACGTCTTTGAAATCGAAAAATTTGAATTCGAAAAAAATGTGGTTCCCGCCCTCCAGCTTCTTCGCGATCACAATTTCGAATTCATCATCGTGACAAATCAGTCCGGAATCGGTCGCGGATATTATACCGAGGATGACTATCAAAAATTCAACGGTCACGTCGTCGGAGAACTCAAAAAAAACGGCATAAATATCTTGAAATCATATTTTTCCCCTTTTCATCCCGAGGGAATCGGAAAATACAAAAAAGCTTCCCATTGCCGCAAGCCGGAGCCGGGGATGCTCGAAGAGGCCGAAAAAGATTTTCCCATAGACAATTCGAAATCGTGGATCATCGGCGACAAATGGGCGGACGTGAAATGCGGAAAAAATTTTGGAATCAAATCAATTCTGGTTCTTCGCGGAAAAGCCGGCGCGGACGAAAAGCACAAAACGGACGTGGAATACATCGCCGAAGATCTGCTCGACGCCGCAAAATTCATAATTCAATACAAATGATTCGTATATTCGTAAATAATTCGCCACCGCCTTGGCGGGGTCCCGCCCCGGCGGGATAGTTCGTAGATAAATCCATGAACCACAAAGAAAAAATCAAATCACTCGATGAAATTCTCGCAATCGTCAAAAAAGCGAAAGCCGAAGGCAAAAAAATAGTCACGACGAACGGTTCTTTCGATCTTTTTCACGCCGGCCACATTGATCTTCTCGAAAAAGCCAAAGACAAAGGCGACGTCTTGATCGTAGGCGTGAACAGCGACAAATCGGTGAAAGAATACAAAAAAAAGCCGGGCCGGCCGATAATCCCCGATAAATACCGGGCCGAGCTCCTGGCGGCTATCATGTATGTCGACTATGTTTTCATTTTCGACGATCTCATTCCCAACCTCTGGCTTGAAAAAATCCGCCCCGACGTCCACGCGAACAGCGCCGAATACGGCGCCAATTGCGTCGAAACGGAAGTTCTTGACCAATACGGTGGAGAACTTTTTCTTGTTCCTAAAGAAGATATTCCCCTTTCGACCTCCGGCATAGAAGCGAAAATAAAAGCGGAGAAATAGCAGCTACTTCCTAAACGAAAAAGAATTCAATTTTTTTCCGGTGGTCGCCGAATATAGTTCGGTGACAATTTTTTTCTTGCTTGTCTTCACGATGAGAAAATGTTTTTCGAGATTATAATATTCGCTCAATCCCTCTTGAGGGGCGGCGTAAGCTATTGAATCGGTATTGCCGACCGTGAATTGATAAATCGACTTGGTTGCCCCCGAAAAAACAGATGAGTCGATTTTTTTTCTCGAGAAAATATGCTCATGTCCGGAAAAAACGGCCGTCACCTTGTGCCGGTCGAGGATTTCCCATAACGCGTCCCGTTCCGCCGGATATACGTCAAGCGCGCTTCCGATATGCGAACTCACCGGAAACGCCGGCATATGAAAAAAGACGAACACGTTCATTTTTTTGTTTCTGGAAAGGTCCTGCTCCAGCCAATTGCGCTGATTGGAATCAACGGCATAATCATTCGGCTTGGAACTGTTCAAAACGACGAAATGGGAATCGCCCTTGTTGAAAGCGTACGCCAACTCGGAATAGTTTTCCGGTCCGTTCGTCGGAAGATTGAAAACTGATTGCCACAAAGCATCCGCTCCGGAATATAGGCGGTCGTGGTTTCCCATTACCGCGTATGTTTTCTTGTAGATCGGCGACATCGCGCTCTTCCAGGAATTGAAGTTCGAAAGACAGGAATCGTCGTCGTAACAGTCACCTTTCAAATCCCCCATCGCAACCACCGCCTGGACTTTCTTTTTCTTGATCTGCTTGACGGCCGTTTGCAAAGAGCCGTTTGCGATTCCGGCTTCAAATCTTTGTGTGTCTCCCATCACGGCAAAAGTCGTAGCCAGCGAATTGGACGCCGCGCCAAATAATCCGCCAAAAAATAAGGCGGCGGCGGCGAGTGCAAGAATAGTTTTGCTCATTTTTTTATTTTTAATTTTTATCTCGGATATTTTTTGACCAATTTTTTGAACTTCTCAACCGCCTCTTCCGGTTTGATTGCGAGCCGGCAGGGGTCTTTTTTCCAGCGCACGGACAAGTCTTTGCAGCCCTCGTCCCAGCAGGGATAGCATTTCAGGCTGGCCAGCGGTTCGAGAACTTCGTATTTTTCGTAAAAACCAAGTCTTGATTCCGGTTTCACACCGCCCGTGAAAATCGAGAGAAACGGGATTCCCGCCAGCGCCGCGATATGGCTCGCGCTTGTGTCGGTCGAGATCACGTATTTTCCAAACTTCAAGGCTTCAATGAATTCAGTGATGGTTTTCGTTTTTCCGACAAGGTTCACGACTTTTTCACCTTTATAATACTCGCTGTCTTTTGTCCCCAAGATTAGAGGGATAAATCCCATTTTCTCAACCGCTTCGATCAATTTTGGATAATATGGCCCCCACCAGCTCCGGGCGGGATTGGAAGCGATGAGGTTGAAAACAACAAACGGCTGGCTCATATTTAAACCCATTTCGAAAAATAATTTCTCTATTTTTTTTCGCGCTTCAGGATAATCAGGCATCGGAACAAGATCAAATTTTTCGTCTAGCTCCATATTCCGCGCATAAACAAGGTGTCGGTTTATCTTGTTGTCTTCTTTGGGCGTTCCGGAAATCGGCGTGACGTCCATTTCCAAGTCGATAAAATTATATACTTTCGAATCAGAAGGGATCGGCAGAGGCGCATATTTCTGCCCGTTTGGAATAGGAACAAATTCATCAAATATACCAAAGCCAGCCATCATTTCGATGTTTCGTTCATATGTCGCGAGAATCAGCTTTTTTCCTGGATATTTTCTGCGCAAATTCGAGAAGATGCTCATGCCCATCAGAAGATCCCCTATCCCATCGTCGCGGATAACAGTAATGGCATTTTTGTATTCATTTGGGCCAAAGGCGATTCTTTGTTTTATCTTTGTTGCCAAATCATTTATTTTGTTTCCCCATATCTTTTTGAGCAGCCACCGGTCTTTTTCCCCCTTTCTCCAATCCCTTGAAGAGCCTTCGAAGTGGAATATCTCTGCTTCTGGATTGTAGAGCACAGAAAATCCACTTTCCGCCAGCCGGAAACAAAAATCAGTATCCTGAGCTTCCTCTCGAAAATTCTCATTCATGCGAAACCGATTGAAAACATCATGCCGGATGGCGGCGCACGCAAATGTCACAGCCGGAACAATAGCCTTGATATTCGCTTCAGGGATGTCGCCCGGCTCATCGCAATAGGTATTTATTCCAGTTTTTGTCGGAGGATTGATTTCAATTCCGGCGTGCTGGATTGTGCCGTTTTTGTGGAGCAACTTTCCTCCTACGATACCAATTTTTTTGTCTTTTAGGGAATCAGCCAATGCGTCGATCCATCCTTGCTTTACAATCGTATCGTTGTTGAGAAAGACAAGATATTGGCCCTTGGCATGCCGCCCGAACATTTCGTTGTAGTTCTTTGAAAAAAAATATTTTTTGAGCCATATCACCTGAATATTCTTCCAGTCTTTTCTGGCTTCCTTATAAAATGAGAGGACATTTTTGTCCGTGCTCCCGGTATCACCAAGCAGTATCTCTATTTTATATTTCGAGCTTAAGTTGTTTTCAATGGATTCCAAACAGGGTCTGATGAGATCCAAACGATTTTTGGTCAAAATACCGATAGTCACCAGTCCCTTTTCAAAATCATCGCTTCTGGGGTAGTCACTGAAAATTTCTCCCCGCCTTTTTTTATAATGACGTTTAATGGCAAATATCATACCGCCCCAGGAATTATAATAAAATTCCCAGAACGCCAAACGCCCCAAGCCCCAATATTTTCCGAAAAATCTTTTTATTCGTCCCTTGATATATCTTTTGTCCATGATAAGATGAATCTGCTTACTCCAGTTATCTTAGTTTAGAAATTGACAAAAGTAAACATGAAGATACTAATCACTGGCGGCGCGGGATTCATTGGCTCGCACCTCTCAAAAAAATTGCTGGGAGAAGGAAATAGCGTTGTTTGCGTTGACAATCTTTTCACGGGCCGAAAAGAAAATATCGAGCCATTCCTTAAAAACAAAAATTTCGAATTTGTCGAGCATGATATCATCAATCCGCTCGAAATTGAAGGGATAGATCAAATATTCAATTTCGCCTGCCCCGCTTCCCCGCCCCACTACCAAAAAGACCCTGTCTTCACTTTCAAAACTTCCGTTCTTGGTTCGCTCAATCTGCTTGAGCTTGCTCGGAAAAATAATGCCCGGATAATGCAGGCTTCGACAAGTGAAGTCTATGGCGACCCGAAAACTCATCCCCAGCCGGAAACATATTGGGGAAATGTGAACCCGATTGGCATCCGGTCCTGCTATGACGAGGGCAAGCGCGCCGCCGAAACATTGTTTTTCGATTACAACCGAAAATACGGGACGGATATTCGCGTCATCCGCATTTTCAACACCTATGGCCCAAATATGGATCCCCGTGATGGCCGGGTGGTTTCCAATTTCATCAATCAGGCCCTCGAGGACCAAGACCTGACCATCTATGGCGACGGTTCACAAACCAGAAGCTTCCAATATATCGACGACCTTGTTGATGGAATCGCCAAAATGATGGACAATAAAAATAATTTTCTTGGCCCGGTGAACCTCGGAAACCCGGATGAATTCACCGTGAAAGAACTGGCCGAAAAAATTCTCGAAATGCTTCCGGAAAGCAAAAGTAAAATCGTCCACAAGCCTCTTCCGGAAGACGACCCCAAACAAAGAAAACCGGACATCACTCTCGCCAAAAAAGAACTCGGATGGAAGCCGAAAGTGAAAATCAAAGAAGGCCTCAAAAAGACTATTGAATATTTCAAAAGAAATGGACGTCTATGAGTATGGGCAATTTCCAAAAAATTTGCATCGTCATTCCAGTTTATAACGAAGAAAAAACGCTCGAGAAAATCGTCTCCGCCGTTGAAAACGCGGATGTTTTGGGCCTGGAAAAAGAAATTATCCTTGTGGATGATTGCTCCAGCGACAAATCAGCGGAAATTCTTGGAAAATACGCAGCAAAGCACAAAATTTTTCACCACAAAAAAAATCAGGGCAAAGGCGCGACTCTCAAAACCGCCTTCCAAAACGCGACCGGTGATCTGGTTCTCATCCAGGACGCGGATCTCGAATATGATCCAAATGAATACGCGGAAATAATAAAGCCGATTCTGGATGGGAAAGCGGACGCGGTTTTCAGCTCGCGTTTTTTGAGCCATCGGCCTCACCGGGTTCTCTATTTCTGGCATTATGCCGGAAACAAATTCCTGACAACATTATCAAATATTTTCACGAATATCAACCTCACCGACATTGAATCCGGCTACAAGGTCTTCACCAAAGAAATCCTCGACAAAATCGCGCCACGTCTCAAATCAAAACGCTTCGGAATCGAACCGGAACTTGTGGCTCGGGCCGCAAAATTGGCGCGGAAAAATAGATGCCGGATTTTTGAAGTCGGCGTCTCCTATTCCGGCCGGACATACGCCGAAGGCAAAAAAATCGGTTGGATTGACGGGATTGAGGCAATTTGGTGCGTGATTAGATACAACTTCTTCGAATAATATAATTCACCTTTTATAAAGCCTGTTATGGAAAATATTAGGCTTTTTTTCTTGACAATATCTTCAAATGATGCGAATATCTAACGACTTGTCGTGAGTCAATTTCGAGTTCCTTGCAACGATAGCCAACCAGAACCGAAAAGGAGACTGCCGTGGCCGTGAAACCATGGAAAAGATCGGATAGCCGGATACTGGCAAGCGGCTGCGGAAAAAAAATGCTGCTTGCGACATTTGAGGATCCCCAAGGGGAAACTCATGATTTTTATCTCTTTGACAAGCCGATTTTTACCGTCATTCTGCCCTTGACCGATGCCGGGGAGGTGATCACGATTCGCCAGTATTATCAGGGATGCGACAAAATTTTGAGAACCCTGCCCGGCGGAAATATCAACGCGAACGAGCCGCCTGCCGAGACCATAAGGCGGGAACTCATGGAGGAGACGGGATATCTGTGCCCCGAAATCATCCAACTCGGATCAAAAGTTTGGCCAGATCCGGGAAATATTCTGTCATATTATTATTGCTTTCTTGGAATCGGAGCTCAAAAAATCCGAAAGCAGAATCTTGATGACACGGAGGACATCGAGTTCGGGCTCATCTCACTCCAAGAATGGTTGATTCTCACGGAAAAGGAAATTGAAGATCCGTGCGCCATGGTGGCAACCCACCGGGCGCTTCCCTATCTGCGGGAAAGAGGTCTTCTTTGACCATTCAGCCAAATTTCAGCACCCCCGGGCTGGACGCCAAGCGTCCGGCCCTTTTTGTTTGCAAAAAAAGATGCATGATTATATACTTTTTATATAATGAGTAATCTTTATATGAGAATTCTTTCATGAAGAAAAAAGACGGCCTGAAACAAATAGTCATCCTGGCCGGCGGGCTGGCCACAAGGCTCCACCCGATCACGATAACAATCCCGAAATCAATGGTTGAAGTGAACGGCCGGCCGTTTTTTGAATATCAAATCGAACTTTGCAAAAAAAACGGCGTCAAAGAAATCGTGATGTGCGTCGGCCATTTGTGGGAACAGATCAGAGACTATTTCGGCGACGGAAAAAAATTCGGCGTGAAAATAACCTATTCCGTTGAAAACGAGAAACTGGACACCGGAGGAGCCATTAAGCTCGCGCTCCCCCACCTCGACGAAAAATTCTTCGTGATGTATGGAGATTCTTTTTTGGACATAAATTGGAAAAAAATCGCCGAATTTCACGCCAAATCGAAAGCCGATGGTTTGATGACGGTGTATAAAAACAACTGGAAACTGGAACCCAGCCGGGTTTTGCTTGATGAAAAAGGCTATATAAAAGAATATAACAAGGAAAACCCGCGGCGGGAGATGAAATATATGGAATACGGCTTGAATATTTTGCCGAAAAAAATTATTGGCCAGGTGCGGGAAAAATCATTCCCCATCAGCCGTTATTTTGATATTTTGATGAAAAAAGGACATCTGGTTTCTTTTGAGTCAAAAAAAAGGTTCTATGAGATAGGATGCCATGACGGACTTGGCACTTGTGAAGCTCATATTTCCCAAAAACCCAAGAAAAAAAAAGAAAAACCATAATCCGCGACAATAATCGCGGATTCTTTGACAAAAATACCGGAATATGCCAATTTTAGGCTATTGGAGGGGCTGAAAAGCTCCTTAAAAAATATCCAAAATTAACCAAATCTCTGTTCAGGAGGACCGACTTATGTTTCGCATGGCTTTGGGAAAGGTTCCTCTCCGGCTCTCCATGGGCGGAGGCGGAACGGATATCGCGTCTTTCTACAAGCTGAAAGGCGGTTTTTGGACTTCAGCAGCCATGTCGCTTTATGTCCGCATCACTATCAATTGCCGTTGGGACAATCTCTGGGTCGTCAAATTTTCAGACAGAACCCAGAGAGTCACCGACATTTCTGAAATCCAACACCCGATCCTCCGGGAATCTCTGAAATTTATGAAAGCCCCGGATTGGCTGAAAGGCAAAGGCCTCGAGATGAACATCATTTCCGATGTCCCAAGCAAGTCTGGCCTGGGCGTCTCGGGCGCCATAACTGTCAACCTCCTTCAAATTCTTCACACCATGAAAGGCGATGGGTTTTCCCTCCAGCAACTGGCGGAAGAAGCCTATCACGTGGAGCACGATCTTTGCGGCTCCAGCGCGACCGGGAAACAGGACCAATACATCGCCGCGATCGGGGGAATTACCTCTTTTGAAGTTACCCGAAGCGGCCATGTGGATGTTCTCTCTCTGAACCTGGAAAGCCGCACCCGCCTGGAACTCAACGAAAATCTGGTTCTTTTCGGGACCGGGACTATTCGGGAAAAGACCGCCGAAGAAACCTTGAAGGAACAAGGTTTGGCCGAACAAAAGCTTTCCCGAGAAAAGGTCGCTTATTTTGAGCGCATCAAAGAAATCGGCCTCGCGCAACGCGAAGCCATGCTGTCCGGAAAAATCCGCCGGTTTGGCGAGCTCCTCGACGAGCACTGGAAAGTCAAAAAATCCTATTCCAATCACACTGCCAACTCCGCCATCGACGACATTTACGAAGTCGCGAAGCAGGCGGGGGCCATTGGCGGGAAAGTGGTCGGGGCCGGCACAGTCGGCGCTTTCTGGCTTTTTTACGTCGAAGCCGACAAAAAATCGGCCCTGCGGGACGCCATGGCGGCCTATAACCTTCAGGAAGTTCCCTGGTCCTTCGTGGACCACGGGTCAATGATTTCCTACTGCGAATGAGGGGGTGAAAACATGAAGGAAGCGACACTGGAACTTTTTTTCAAAGGCCGGCTCATGGAAATGGGCCAAATCGCCAAAGAACTGGCAGGCCAGATCGGAATTCTCGAAAAAATGGCAGAAATCCTCGAGGAAGCCCGCCACTACGGCCATCGCCTTTTCTTCTGCGGAGTCGGTGGCGGCGCCGGAAACGGCACCCATGCCGCCGGCGACCTTTTCAAGAGTTGCCGGATCAAGGCGGCTTGCCTCACCGACAACGTTCCCACCGTCACGGCCATCACCAACGACGAAGGCTGGTCCCGGGTCTTTGTGGACCAGCTGGATATCTTGGGCTTCGGTCCGGATGACGTCCTGTTCGTCTTTTCGGTCGGCGGAGGAGACGCTGAACGGAACATTTCCGCGAACATCGTGGAAGCGGTCAAATACGCCAAAGAAAAAGGCGCTCATGTCCTGGGCGTGGTCGGAAAAGCAGACGGCTATACCGCCCGAAACGGCGACGCCGTCATTGTGGTGCCGACCGTCAATCCGGACTACCGCACTACCCACACCGAATCCCTGCAGGGCTATATCGCCCATCTTCTGACCGAGGTCCTGCGCCAGAGGAGCGCCAAATGGGAATCGGTCACCTAGGGCCTCCAAAAGCGGTTTTTCTCGATCGGGACGGAGTGATTAATCCCCCCGTCGGACTCGACGAGTTCGGCGGAACGGAAAGCCCGCTCCGTTTCGAGGATTTCCAAATTTTTCCCTGGACGGCCGAGGCCATCAAAATTCTCAACAGCCTCGGCTTCTATGTCTTTATTGTCACCAACCAACCGGCGGTCGCCAAAGGCAAAATGAACCATCTGGAACTGGAGAATATGCATTTTCACCTGATTTATTGGGTTCGCAGCGTGGGCGGCATCATCGACAAAATCTATGCCTGCCTGCACCATCCGGATCCAAAGCAGGTGAAAATTCCGGCCCTCCTCGCCGACTGCGACTGCCGGAAACCCAAACCGGGAATGTTGCTGCAAGCCGCCCAGGAATTCGGGATTGATCTCCAAAAATCCTGGCTGGTCGGCGACACCTGGAAAGACGTCCAAGCCGGCCAAGCCGCCGGCTGCCGGACGATTCTCATCCGAAACGAAGTTGACAACCGCGGCAAAACCATCAACCCCGACTTCACCGCAGAAAACCTGCTTGAAGCGGCTCACATCATCGAACGGGAGGAAAACACCCCATGAAAGAACCCCTGAAAGACGGGCTCTTGTTTCTCGACACGGCCGACCTAGGCGTGATCGAGAAGTATATGAAGCTCGGCTTCGTCGACGGCGTCACCACCAACCCCACCATAATGAAAAAGTGCGGGGTCACCGGCGGTTTCGCGGTCATCCGCGACTATTCCAAGCAAATCGCGAAACTCATTGATCCCCTGCCCTTGTCCCTCGAGACCTCGAGTCCTGATGGGAATGAGCTGGAAATTCTGGAACAGGCCCGCGAGTTCGCCACCTGGGGCTCCAATGTCAACGTCAAAGTGACGATCACCGACCAGAACGGCAAACCTTTCCTCGGCGTCATCAAGCAATTGGCCAAAGAAGGCATCAAAGTGAACGCCACTGCCATGATGAACGCGGCCCAAGGCCTCCTGGCCGCCAAAGTCGGCGCCAAGTATGTTTCCATCTTCCTGGGCCGGGTCGCCAATATGCAGTTCGACCCCGTTCCCGTCACGGAAGAGCTCCGCTATATGCTGGACCGCACCGGCTTGGAAGCCCAGATCATCGCCGCCTCAAGCCGCGAATCCTACAATGTCCTGCAGTGGTGGAAAGCCGGCGCCCACATCATCACCGTGACACCCGACCTCGTCAAATTTTGCATCCAACACCCCTACACCGCAGACACCGTGAAGCTCTTTGACGGCGACGCCGCCGACTGGCTCCCGGGCTGGAAGGAGTGGAAAGCCAACCATGGCAAATAACCCGGCGCAACTGCCGGACCCAATCAAAGGATTAAGCGAACCTTGTAAATTTTGCCCCGAAGGGGTAAAATAAAAAACAAGGAACGCTTAATCCTTTTTCTTTTGTTTTGATTTATGAAAATTCTTGTGACAGGCGGAGCGGGATTTATTGGTTCTCATTTGGTAGATCACTTGCTTAGGGAAGGCCACGAAGTGAAAGTCTATGACAATTTGAGCGGCGGGAACCGCGATTTTCTGAAACACCACGAAAAGAACAAACGCTTCGCTTTTGTGAAAGCCGATTTGGCTGACCGAAAAACTCTCCGAAAGGAATCAAAAAAAATCGAAATGGTTTTTCACCTCGCCGCCAACTCCGACATTTCGAAAGGCATCTCCGACCCAAGCCTCGATTTCGAACAGACAACACATCACACTTTCAACCTTCTCCAGGCAATGAAAGAAAACGGCGTAAAAAAGATTTTTTTCACCTCCGGAAGCGGCATTTATGGCGATGTGGGATCAACTTATACCAAAGAAAATTTCGGCCCGCTTATCCCCGTTTCGATGTATGGCGCGACCAAGCTTTCCGCCGAAGCCATGATATTCGCTTTTTCCAATTTTTTTGATATTCAGGTCTGGGTTCTGCGCCCGGCCAACATCATCGGCCCGCGGCTCACGCACGGCGTGGTTTTTGATTTTGTCAAAAGACTCAAAAAAGATTCGAAAAAACTTCAAATTCTCGGGGACGGAAGGCAAAGCAAATCATACCTTTATGTTTTGGATGTCATCCGCGCCATCGACCTTGTCACGAAAAAAGCCAAGCAAAAAATAAACATTTTCAATATTGCCTCAAACAGCTTCATCACGGTGAATTCCATCGCGGATGTGATCACCAAAGAAATGAACATCAATCCGAAACGAAGCTGGACCGGCGGAAAAATCGGCTGGAAGGGCGACGTGGCGAAAGTGAGAATAAATAATTCCAAAATTACGAAGCTTGGCTGGAAGCCAAAATACAATTCCCGCCAAGCCGTCCAAAAAACCGTCCGGGTGGTTTTGGGAAAAGACGCAAAATTCTAGAATTATCTACCAATGAATAAAAAAATTACAATTGTCATCCCCTGCCTCAACGAAGGAAAAGTGATCGGCGAAGTCATCCGAGACAGCTGGATCGGCCTCGGAAACGACAAAATCAACAATCAAGTCTTGATTATCGACAGCGGCACGGATGATTCGGAAGAAATCGCGAAAAGCCTGGGCGCTGATGTTTTGAAAACCCCGAAAAGAGGCCTTGGCCGCGCTTATATAGACGCTATTCCTCATATAAAAGGAGATTACGTTGTCATGGGCGATGCCGACGGGACTTATGATTTCAAGGAAACTCCCAATTTCACAAAAAAATTGGACGAGGGTTATGAATATGTGATGGGAACTCGCACGAAGGGCTGGATTGAAAAAGGATCCCGGCCTCCCCTTCACCGCTTCTTTGGCGCGCCGGTCACGAACTGGATTTTCAATCTCGTCTACGGAAGCAATTTTTCCGACATCCACTGCGGCATGCGAGCCATGACGAAAGTCGCGCTCGTGAAAATGAAACTGAAATCTCAATCATGGCAATACGCCTCAGAAATGATAATCAAAGCCATGCAACTGGGACTCAAAACAACCGAAGTGCCGATCCGATTCTACAAAGACAAGCACGGACGAATCCCCCATCTCCGCCAGGGATGGCTCACGCCCTGGAAAGCCGGCTGGATCAGCCTCCAAATGATGTTCACCCACCGCGCGGATTTTTTTCTTTTCCGGCCGGGAATATTGTTGCTTTTTCTTGGGTTATTGGCTGTTGTTTCCTTGTCTTTCGGCCCTGTTTATATATTCTCAATTCATTTTATGCTCCTGGGAATGACTCTGACAATTTTGGGGGCCGTCAGTATCTTTATGGGATTGGTCGCCAAAGCCATATATGACCCGTCGGGGAAGAAAATGAAAAAATATATGAAATTCTTTCAATACAACAAATCTTTCCTCGCGAGTTTGGTCTTGATTATAATTGGAATATTTTTCACCCTTCCCCTAGTCAGCGACTTCATTTCTTTCGGCTACAATCTGTCATCCGGCCTGCAGGACAAATATTATCTAAGCGTCACCGGCTTGACGCTGATAATCATCGCGTTCGTCAATTTCACATTCACCCTTCTGCTGCATTCACTTTCCGAAAGGCTGCAGGAAAATCAATAATCTAAAACCTCACAAAAAATCATGGCAAGAAAGAAAAACATCTCCGTTTGCGTCATCGGCGCCGGACTCATCGGAAAAGAAAGGCTCATGAGCTTGCGGCAACTCATCAAGAAAGGCAGAAAGGTTGAAATTGCCGGAATTTTCGATCCCTATGCGCCAAACAAGGACGAAATTGCCAAAGAATTCAACACAAAATTTTTCGATTCGCTCGATGCCCTCTTCGCCGGCTGCCCTGATTGGATTTTCATCGCTACGCCGCATGACGACGCGGTTGAAATCGCGAAAAAAGCCCTCGCGAAAGGTTTCAAAGTGCTGGTTGAGAAACCGCTGGGACGTTCGTATAAAGAGGCAAAAAGTGTTTTTGATTGCACGACCAAGAAAAATCAGCTTTGGGTCGGATTCAATTATCGTTTTTTTGACGGAATTGCCGCGGCCCTAAAAGACATCCGCCAAAAAAAATTCGGGGATTTGATTTCCCTGAACATTCTGATGGGCCACGGAGGCAACCCAAAAGACAAGCTGGGCTGGAAGCTGGACCCCGTGAAAGCCGGCGGCGGATGCCTCATTGATCCCGGAGTTCACTTGCTGGACATATGCCAGCTGATCGCGAAAGGCAAGCTTGAAGTCATGTGCGGAATGCCCTGGAAAGGATTTTGGAAAACGGGAATTGAAGAAGAAACCAACTTATTGTTGCGATTCGGAAAAACGGCCATAAACTTTCAAGTGTCCATCGTGAAATGGGCCAGCACTTTCCGAATGGAAATCAACGGCACAAAAAAATACGGAATTGTTACGGGGAGGAACAGAAGTTACGGCGACCAAAAATATATTATCGGAGAAAAGTGGGGTTGGATGAAGGGCGGGAGCCAAAAAGATTCAGAGAAAGAAGTTCTGACTTCCGCCAACACCGATTCGTTCACAAAGGAAATCGAGGCTTTGCTTTTCGGCAACCAAACGAAAAATTCAATCAAGCCCTGCTCCGGAGAAGAAGCCCTGGCAGTCATGGAACTTTTGGACCGATGCAGAAAAATCCTAAAATTGCCCGTATGAAAAAAAATATTCTCAAAAAAATTCTCATCACTGGCGGAACGGGAGGCATTGGACGAGAGATTGTGAAATCTTTCGCGGCGGACGGCCATGAAATCACCGTTTGGGCGACCAATCTCGAAAAATTCAACGCGCTGAAAAAAGAATGCCTCAAGCCGGAGAAAATTCAATTTCAAAAAGTTGACGTATCGGATGAAAAGCAGATTGAAGCGGCCGCGAAGAAAATAGATAGCCTGGATATACTTATCAATGCCGCCGCCGTCTTGTGGCCGGTCAAGCCTTTTCTCGAAACAAACATTGAAGAGCTGAAAAAATCAATCGAAATTTCTATGTGGGGGACGATTTATGTCTGCTATCACCTGCTC
The DNA here is from genome assembly GCA_028716005.1 of Candidatus Moraniibacteriota bacterium. Classification (GTDB taxonomy): domain Bacteria; phylum Patescibacteriota; class Minisyncoccia; order Moranbacterales; family UBA11712; genus UBA11712. The sequence goes on from JAQUQQ010000005.1 coordinate 18,068, forward strand.
CCCGCTCTCAAAAAATCAGACTCGGGAAAAATCATCAATTTCAGCGGCGGAGGCGGAGCCAACGGCCGAAAAGACCACATGGCCTACAGTCTCGCGAAAACCGCTCTTGTCCGCTTCACGGAAAATCTGGCTATCGAAAATACAGATATATATGCGAATATTATCGCTCCGGGAGCTCAAAAAACTGCTATGTGGAAAGACGAGAAAAGCGACCCCGAACCGGAAAAATGGGGAAACATGGAAGAACTTCTGGATTTCATCAAATTTTTGGCGGGCGAGAAATCAAACGGGATCAGCGGCCGGTTCCTGAACTACAGGGATGACTGGAGCAAAAAAGAATTTTTGGAAAAAATAAAAAACGATCCCGATTTTTTGACCTTGCGGAGAATAGACGATTTTCAATTTACTAAAATTAATAAATAACCGGAGATTGTCCGTTTTTCATAACCATGACTAACAATTTATACCTAAAAAAAATTGCGGATACGGTAAAAAGCAACTGGATTTTGTTGCTCCTTTTTTTTGTTGCCGCTTTCATTGTTTTGGTGTTCAGATTTCCTTTTATTCATTCTTCCTATGGATACGACCAGTCGGTTTATATATACGAGGGCAGGGCTTTGTCGCTCGGAGAAATACCCTACCGGGATGTTTGGGACCAAAGACCTCTTGGCATAGGTTATATTTTTGCTTTTTTATATAAAATCGGCTTCAGTTCATTGGCTCAATTCAATATTTTTGAAATGTTCTGGATTATTTTCACACTCGCGGTTTTTGCTTACGTGGCCAAAAAAATTGTCCGAAACGGCCCAGTAGTCGGTATTGGCACAATATATCTCGCTTTTTTGCTGGTGAATTATGTATTTATGGGAGGAGGAAATGGAAGCGTTGGCAGCACCGAAGGCTACGTTGAAATTCATTTGATAATGCCCTTGCTCTTGATTATTCTTGGCACATTAATGTATGGAAAGAAAAATAATCCGGTCTGGCTGGCTGTTATCGGCATATCGGCGTTTGCCGCGTTTATGATTCGAGCAACCAGCCTTGATTTCCTCGCGCCGCCTTTTGTGTATTTGTTTTTTTTGGTGAAAGAACAAAGAGTCCGCCAATGGCTGAAGAGCTATTCCCGGATTGTCCTGAGAGTTATCTTGGCTTTTGCAATACCTTTGGGCGCTTATATGATATATCTGGCTCACCTTGGAGTCTTGGCCGATTTTTATAACGCCATAGTCAAATTCAATGTCTATTACGGGTCGACAATACCGGATTTAAAAGTGACGAATGCTGGCATATACGTGAAAGCGCTATATTCAACAGTAAACTTGCTTCAATATTTGCCAAATTTTCCAATAAGCTACGCTGTCGCGATGCTTGGCATCGTTATACTTTTCAAGAAGATCGACAAACTTAATTTGTTTATCCTGTTATTTTTTGTTTTCAGTATTATAAATATAGCCGTTGGTCTAAAACCATGGCCCCATTATTTCATCCAAATATATCCGTTCATTGCTCTTTTGTTATGCTTTGTTATTCGCTCAGTATACGACAATCTCAAGCCTTTTTTCGAAAAATACGGCTATCTCAACGTTCCCTTGCTCGGTATTTTCCTTCTTTTCTTTGTCTTTCCATATCAGCTCAAGCCCTTCATAGTCTCGCTTCAAAAACTTCAGTCCGACAAAACCGCTTTCGACAGCGCCCTGAGGCAATCTCCTCCCGACCCGATAGTCGAATATGCAAAGCAGCATCATTGGAGCGGCAGCCGCGCCGTCTACTGGACTAATTTTGGAGAATATCTTGAAACAAACATGCTTAGCTCGACAAGATATTTTTCAAATGCGCTTTCCGATATCTGGGAAATGCCAAGCAGTTTTGCCACTCCAGCCAGAGTGAACGAAGTTCTGGATGATATAAAAAACAAGCCGCCAAAAATTATTGTCCTCAACACGAATGATTTCAAATATGGATCCCTGACTTGGAGTGAAGGATCTCCACTGCGAGTTTACGTTGAATCCCATTTTCAGATCGAACCGAGCCTGAGCAACGGCACTGTGCTGGCCTTCGTGGAAAAACAACAATGATCTTGAAAAAAATTACTTTTTTTTCTGGCAAATAGAGTCGAATTATTTTTCACAAAAATCATATGTCCGAAAAAATACCCCCCAAAAAAAACTTGAGCAAAATAAAAAATGAATGCGCGCTCACGATGCTGGGTCTTTACAAAAAAGTTCAGGCCGGGCATATCGGATCTTCTTTGTCTTGTCTGGATATTCTGGTCTATTTATATTTTTGGCGAATGACATCAGAAGATAAATTTATATTGTCCAAAGGACACGCTGCGGCAGCCCTTTATACAGTTTTGGAGAAAGCGGGGTTTATTTCCAAAGATGAGCTGAATTCCTACTATCAAAACGGCACTCTTCTGGCGGCCCATCCACCCTGCTGCGGAAAATTGAACGGCATCACGTTCGGAACAGGAAGCCTGGGACACGGCCTTTCCCTGGCAACCGGACTCGCCCTGTCAACGAAATTCACGAAGAAAAAGATGGACGTCTATTGCGTTATATCCGACGGAGATATCAATGAGGGATCGACTTGGGAAGCGATTTTGTTTGCCGGCCATCACAAATTGAAAAATCTCACCGTGATCGTCGACAATAACTGCATCCAAGCTTTCGGATTTTCAAAAGATATCCTTGACATGGATCCTCTGCAAAAAAAATTCAAGGATTTCAATTTTGAAGTCGTCGAGGTCAAAAATGGAAATGATTTTCAAGAACTGGAAAAAGCCTTCAAAAAATTGGATGTCAAGAAATCCGAAAAGCCCAGATGCATCATCGCGAAAACCACGAAAGGAAGCGGAGTGTCATACATGGAAAACAAAATGGAATGGCACTATCTCCCCATGGATGATGAGCAATACAATTTGGCCATAAGCCAATTTCAATAAAATTATGCGCAACGAATTTTGCAAAACAATCGAAAATATAGCCGTTGAAAACGAAAAAGTTGTTTTTATGACCGGGGATCTCGGTTTTATGGCTCTTGAGGGAATTCAGAAAGCCATCGGGGACAGATTCATCAATGCGGGCGTAAGCGAACAAAATATGCTGACCATGGCCGCCAGTATCGCGTCAGAGGGCTTTACTGTTCTGTGTTATAGTATCGCCCCTTTCGTCGTTTTCAGACCCGCGGAACAAATTCGCCTCGATGTTTGCCTCCATGACATGGATGTAAAAATAATCGGCAATGGCGGCGGCTATGGATATGGAATCATGGGAGGCACTCATCACGCCATTGAAGACATCGCCGTTCTTTCATCTTTTCAAAACATGAAATGCTATATCCCCTTCTGCGCCGAAGAAGTGAGGGAAATAACGACAAAAATGATGAATCACCGGGGGCCTGCCTATATAAGGCTCGAGAAAGGAGCAAAACCGGAAAACCTTGAGCTTTCGAAATATAAGCCTGTTCGAAAAATAATGGATGGGGAAAAAATTACAATCGTATCTTTGGGCACCACAACTCTCAACGCGCTGGAAGCGCTGAAATCTTTTGACAATCGAGTGGCTGACTTGTTCGTAGTCTCCGAGATGCCCATGTCTGAACTGTCCCCTGAGTTGGCAAAAAGCATAAAAAAGACAGGCAAACTGATCGTTCTCGAAGAACACGTCAGCCGAGGCGGACTCGCTGAAAACTTGTCGCTTCTATTGATTGAAAATAAAATTTTCCCCGGAAATTTTTCCCATCACTTCGCAACCGGATACCCGGACGGACTTTATGGAGACCAGAAATATCATCAAAAACTGAACGGGCTCGATCCGGATTCCATCACCCATAATATAAAAAAATTTCTAAATGAATAAGGACGCTTTATATTCCCACAATTGGAATGAAAAAGAAATCGAGGAAGCCAAAAAACTTATCGGGCCAATTTTGATTGTGGGAGCTTCGGGCTTTATCGGGTCAAAATTTTTTTTCAATCTTTCCCGATACAGAGATGATGTCTATGCCTGTTCAAGAAACGCCAAACAAAGCTGGAGGTTGAGCGCCGCCGAATCATCGCGCCTTATCAATCTTGATATATTGAACTTTGACAGTTTGAAAAATGCGATTGGCCGATTGAAACCGCAAACTATTTTCAACTTATCCGCCTATGGAGCGTATTCCAGGCAGACTGACACGGAAAAAATTCACCAAACAAATTATATCGGAACTCTCAACCTAATCCGCGCTTTGATGGAAACCGGATGCAGCGCCTTTGTTCAGGCAGGGACATCTTCCGAATATGGATTGAATTGCGCTGGGCCGGATGAAAATGACACCTTGTCTCCCAACAGCGACTATGCCGTTTCCAAAGTCGGAGCTTCGTATTTGGTAAAATACTACGGAACAATTTTGAATTTTCCTTGTGTCAATTTGAGGCTTTATTCCGTCTATGGCCCTTGGGAAGAAAGAGACCGGTTGATTCCCACTCTCATATCGAACGGCCTACAGGGCAAATATCCAAATTTAGTAAACAAGGATATCTCCAGAGATTTTGTATATGTTGACGATTGCTTGAACGCGTTTGTGAAAGCAGCTCTAAACGCGTGTAAAACAAATCCGGGAATTTCCCTGAATATCGCTTCAGGGATAAAAACGACTCTCGAAAACGTCGCGAAAACGGCTCAAAAAATATTCGGCATCCAGAACGAACCGGTTTTCGGATCCATGGCAAACCGAAAATGGGATTTGGTGGATTGGTATGGAAATCCCGACTTTGCTGAAAAAATAATGGGATGGAAATACAAAACAAGTTTTGAAGAGGGATTGAGATCAAATGTCGAATGGGAAAAGGTCGCCGCCGAGAAACTGAAACATGTCTACATTCCCTCAAAGAACAAGATGGTTTCGGCGATTGTTGCCTGCTACAAAGATAATCTTTCCATTCCCATACTTCACAAACGACTGACTGAAGCATTCACAAAAACCGGTTATGATTATGAAATTATATTTGTGAATGACGCAAGTCCCAATAACGACGAAGAAGTCATTGCAAATTTGTGCGCTGGAGACAGTCATGTTATCGGAATTTCGCATTCAAGGAATTTCGGGTCCCAATCGGCTTTTTTGAGCGGAATGGAAATATCTTCCGGGGACGCGGTTGTTTTCATGGATGGCGACGGACAGGACCCTCCGGAAATTATTCCCAAATTTATCAAAAAATGGGAAGAAGGATATGATATTGTTTATGGGAAAAGAGTCAAAAGAGAGGCTCCGTTTTATATGCAAATATTCTATAAACTATTTTATAGAATTTTCAAAAAATTATCTGATATAAAAATACCTGTTGATGCCGGTGACTTTTCTCTCGTCGACAGAAAAGCGTCAGAATACTTGATGAAATTTACCGAAAAAGACGTTTTTCTGCGGGGTCTCCGCGCCTGGGTTGGATTCAAGCAGACGGGAGTTTCATACTTGCGGCCCGAACGCTTGTTTGGAAAAAGCACCAATAATTTCTGGAAAAATATCTGGTGGGCGAAAAAAGGTATTTTTTCTTTCAGTACAAAACCGCTGCAATATATTCAATCAATCGGAGTTTTCGTTTTTTTGGTGACGGTGGGATTGGGCGTATTTTATTTGGTTGATTATTTCCTTCATCCCCCGACGGACGCGCGCGGCATTACGACAATAATTCTTCTTGTTCTTGGCATAGGCAGTATTCAGCTCATTTCGACGAGTATACTAGGAGACTATATTGGAAAAATTACCGAGGAAGTGAAAAGCAGGCCCAGATTTATTCGAAATAAAATTCTTTATAATGGCAAAATTTATTCGAGTTCTGAAGATATTTCAAAGCTAATCAATGAAATAAAAAGTATTTAAAATATGGCAAGCATAAAGGATGACAGGGGCTTCAATCAGGGATTCAGGCCGTCAAAGGCGCTTGATATCAGAACGGAGCGAAGATGCGATTATATGATCAGCAAGATGAATTGTTCGGAGAACACAAGTATTCTCGAAATCGGATGCGGCACCGGGGAAATTTCATTTTTGCTCGCAAAAAAAAATGCTGCAGAGGTTACTGGAACTGATTTATGCACTCCCTTTATCAACGAGGCTCAAAATAGGTATAATTTGGAAAACTTAAAATATAAACAGCTTGATTTCAACAATCCTGAAAGCATAGATCGCGTATTGGGAAAAGATAAATTTGATTATATCGTAGGAAACGGCATTCTTCATCACCTTTATTATCAAATTGACGATGCCCTAAGAAATATCCACTCTCTCCTGAAAGACAACGGAAAATTGATATTTCTCGAACCAAATATCCTGAACCCATATTGTTTTTTGATTTTTAGATTTAGTCTCTTTAGAAAGATGGCAAAGTTAGAACCAGGCGAAATGGCTTTCATGAAAAAATTTATCGAAAAAAAATTGACCAGGGCTGGATTCAAAGATATTGAGGTTGAATATAGGGATTTCCTGCTTCCAGGAACTCCGAATCTATTTATAAAACCTTTAATCAGCTTGGGAAATATAATTGAAAAAATTCCCGCGATAAAAAAAATTTCTCAATCAATTTTCATTACTGCGATAAAAAAATAATAAAATGTCTTATTTTTTGAAAAAAATATATTTTTCCATATTCGAATCAAACAAGTTTAGCGAAAAATTCCGTTATCTTTTTGTCGGCGGCTCTTGCGCTGTAGCTGATCTTTTCACTTTATTCATTCTTGTCAATATTTTTCACATTTGGTATTTGACCGCTTCGATAATCTCTTTTATTGTATTAGGAATTGCCGGATATGCCGGACAAAAATATTTTACCTTTAGAGATTATTCCAAAAGACACGGTATACAATTGACTATATTTTTTTTGATAATCGGAACAGGACTTTTGCTTAATTCTCTATCAATGCTTTTCTTTGTAAGTTTTTTAGGTTTCTGGTATCTTTGGGGAAGCGTAATCACGAAATTCATTATGCTTGTTTGGAATTTTACAGCCAACAAATATCTAACTTTCAACAGTAAATTTCATGGAAATGCTGAATAAGATAAATTATTTATTCAAAAAAAGCAACGATGAAAAGTATAAATTCTTGGGATTGCCTTTGTTTTTTTGGCTAATCGTTCTGTTTTTTTCTTTGTTTAAGCTGTTCTTGCTGAGCGGTCAACAAATGTACGCTATGAGCCATGCGGCGCACGACGACAGATATTTCATCGATATGGCGAACAATATATTGAAGCTGAATTGGCTCGGGGAATACAATAGCATGACTCTTATCAAGGGACCGGGATACCCCCTATTTATTGCGCTGAATTTTATCCTGGGAATTCCTCTTCTTTTTTCTCAAAATCTGCTTTATATTTTTGCCTGCGTCACTTTGGTCCTTGCCCTGAAGCCCCTTTTCGAGAAGAAATATTATCTGCTCTCGGCCATTTTTTTGGCGGTCCTTTTCAACCCGACTTCATTTTCAAGTGAAGTTGCCACGAGAGCTTTCCGTGAAGGTATATATGCCACTCTATCCTTGTTTATCGTCGCTTTTTCCATCGGAATTTTGACTCACAGAAACAAGCCTGCCAAAAACATTCTTCTTTGGACTGCCGGCTTAAGCGCATTCCTTTCTTTTTTTTGGATTACAAGAGAGGAAGGAATCTGGATAATGCCCTTCTTGGTCGTCATATCACTGTTCAATGCCTTTAAGTTATGGAAAGAAAAAAGCGGCCGATGGAAATTGAAGATAAAACTACTGGCCGTTCCATTCGCAATATTGTATATTTCCGTAATCTCGATATCTGCCATAAATTATTTTAAATACGGTCTTTTTGATGTCGTTGAGTTCAAGAATTCGGCGTTTCTGGAAGCCTATGGGTCCCTGACAAGAGTAAAAGACGAGAAATGGATGCAATATGTTCCGGTTTCAAAAGAAAAACGGATGAAAATATACAAGGTCAGCCCGGCATTCAAAAAACTTGAGCCCTTGCTCGAAGGAGATATGGGACGGGGATGGGCCCAGCATGCCCAAGATTCAGTGAAACAAAAAGCTCCTGGTGAAATACACGGTGGATGGTTTATGTGGGCTTTTCGCGATGCCGTGGCATCGTCCGGCTATTACACAAACAGCAAGGACACAATGGATTATTACAAGCAGTTATCCTCGGAAATAGACGCTGCCTGCGAAAGAAAAGAATTGGATTGCTTCAAAAAAAGAAAATCGATGACAACGCCTTTTTACAAAGAGCAAATCGACCCAATCATCAAATCTTTTGTTCAGGCGACTGATTATCTAATCCGGTTCGGAGGATCAGATGTGCGTTTGACCTCCAGCAGCGTCGGAGACAAAGAATCTCTTGATTTTTATAGTGAAATTACCCGGGAGCCGACTTATGTCAAAAATGAGAATGAAAATCAGATTGAAATTAGAGGTTGGGCTTTTAGCCCGAAGGGAGCAGTTTCAATTTCAGTTGTCGACAGGAACGAATTGATTCAAAAATACAGCATCGAAACAACTGCCAGCCCGGACGTTTTTAATTCTTTTTCCGCGCAGGGAAACAATTTTGAAAACGCGAAACAATCAAGATTTTCCATTTTAACTTCTTGCGTGAAGGATTGTTTTTTTGTAATCTCAGGCCCAGATAACACAATGAATAAAATTCCCCTGGATGGAAGCACTTTTTCAATAAACAAAGATAATATAATTTTCGGAAATATCGAGGGGATTACGACGAAACAAAATGCCGCTAAGGCAGTCGACAGCAGTCTTCGGAAATTGGATGCCCGCAAAATAACGATGCTGAATGATATTGGAAAGCCATACAGATTTTTGATGCTTTTTTTGTCGATAATCTCACTATTAATTTTCGTCGGCACCACTTTTTCCCGGAACAAAGAGAAAAATGTTGTATATTTTATAAATTTGTTTCTCTTGCTTTTGATCGGAACCCGGCTGGCTTTGATCGCCATCATTGACGCGACTTCGTTCCTTGTGATAACCAATTATTACTTGAGCTCACTGCACGCGTTGTTGATTCTCTTTGTGATGCTAAACTTCTTTTCTTTGTTGCCATTGACTTCTGGAGACAAGCAAAGAAAATAAAAAAATCCCGGCCGGCTCCGGGCTATGTTTGGTTTTCGCTGAAATTATCAATTTTTCATGATTTTCATCCAAGTTTTTCCGATCCCCTTTTCCCTCGGGATATTCAAAGAATAATTTGTCTCTTTTCTGATTCTGCTTGTATCCAAAACGACTCTCCTCACATCAATGCTCCTCGCGGGCATTTTTTTGACTTTGATTTTCTTTCCGGTGACTTTTTGGATTGTTTTGACAATCTGATTTATGGTCGTCCCTTTTCCGCTTCCGATATTATAGATTCGAAATTTGTTGTTTTTTTTGAAAACAATTTTTTTTGTATTTTCAATCAGGTCGTCTATATAGATATAGTCTCTCATGTTTTCCCCGTCGCCGAAAACCGTGATTGGTCTGCCCTGTTTCACGAGATTCAAAAATATCGGGACTATCCCCTGGCTTCCCACCGCGTTCTGGCCTGGCCCGTAGGGATTGGAAAAGCGGAGAACAAGGTAATCGAGTCCGCGATTCATCCGAAAATACTCAAGATATTTTTCGATTGCGAGCTTTGAAATGGCATAGGGAGAAATTGGATTCTGCGGATCATCTTCGCCGAGCGTTTTTTTGCTCTGATTGCCGTATATTGCTCCTCCGGAAGAAGGAAATATAACCTTTTTCACTTTGGCTTTCGCGCATTCCTCGAGCAAAACGATCGTGCCCCGGATGTTCGTGTCCACGTCAATCAGAGGATCATTCATCGAAGAGCCGGGCGTCGTGAGGGAAACAAAATGAAAAACAAAATCGATTCCCTTGAGAGCTTTTCTGAGATCTTCCCGATTCAAAAAATTTCCCTGGAACATTTCCAGTTTTTTTTCGTAACCCGCCAAATTTCGGCTGATGCCGTCCTTGAAAAGATCGAACGCCCGGATCTCGTATTTTTTGTCCGCGAGCAACGACTTGGCAAGATTGCTCCCCAAAAATCCGTCCGCTCCGAGAATGAGTATTTTTATCTTTCTTCTCATAGAATTCTAATCTTTAGTCCCTTTGTATTGGCCCAGTTGCTCCGCGAAATGAATCAACGGGCTATACAAGATAGCGACTAATATATTGAAAAAGCTTGGATTATATTTTTTCATTTCACGCCAGTCTCTTCTCACGAGCATCGCGACATTCTGAAAAACATTTTTCAACGCCGGGACATTTTTGATTCCGAGATGTTTTTTGTGATACTCCGAATCAACCAGATTTCTTTTGAATGTTTTCAAGATTTTGTAATCATGGGAGTGACGAACGACTGCTTCCGGTTCGAAAATAATCTTTTTCCCATCAGCCAGCGCATATTTGGCAAACTCAACGTCTTCGGCGAAATTTATCGCGGGAAGCGGATTTCTCAAGATATAATCTTTCCGCACGGCCGAGGACACATCGTTGAAAAAATAGTAATCGCGCCTTTTTTCCGGAAAACTCAATTTTTCAAAATCGTCTTTGTTTTTTATCTGCGCTTCTATTCTTTCTTTTCGTCCCGACAAATCATTGTTCACTTCAATTTTCTTGAGGATATGGGCGTCTTTTCGCGGAATCACCCGCGAGCAGACCCCGACGACTTCCGGATCTTCGAAATTTTTTATCACGCGACCAAGCCAGCTTTCGTCCGTCGGGGTCGCGTCTTGCGTCAAAAAAACCACGAATTCTCCTTTGGCCATTTCCGCCCCTTTTTGCCTTGTTCCTCCGTGGCTGAACTGGGAATTTGGAATCTGGCTGAATCTGATGTCGGATTGTTTTTCCAAAAATTCTACCGTCCCGTCAGTCGAACCGGTGTCAATCGCGACAATTTCAAACGGAAAACCAACCTTTTGCTTCCTCACCGCGTTCAAAGTTTCTTCAAAATGATCACTGATGCCGTTCAGAAGCGGAAAAAATATTGTTGCGCTGATTTTATCCATTTGAAATTTCCGAAATCAATTTATCATATTTTCCTATCATTTCGTCGAACCGAAACTTTTTTTCAATTTTTTTTCTGGCATTTTTTCCCAGTTTCAGAGCTTCGTCTTTATTCTTAAGCAGATGCATGATTTTTTCTTCAAGCGCTTTCGTGTCCCCCGCCATGACGAGCAGTCCGTCCTTGCCGTCGTCAATTTGTTCGGGAATTCCATATACGTCGGTTGAGATTATCGGCAGACTGAAAGCCATCGCTTCGAGAATGCTCAGGGGAAAAGCCTCAATGTATGAATTGCAGACGAATATGTCGCTGATAAGATAATAATCGAACACATTCTTTGTTTCGTTGACTATGACAATCTGATCGCGGAAGCCGCTAAGATTGATGGTTTTCCGGATTGTTTTTTCAATTTCGTATCCGCGTCCGCCGCCGACTAAAACAAATTTTATATTTTTATTTCCCTTTTTTTTCAAAACTTCAATGGCGGCTTGGACAAGCTCCAACAGCCCTTTTCGCAGACAAATTGTTCCGACGGCCGCTATCAACAAATCGCTCTCCCCAAAACCGTGTTTTCTTTTGATTGCCTCTTTTTTGTTTTTTTGGATGAATTTATCAATAACTTTCCAGTCGCCAACCGTGTTGATTATTTCGAAATTTTTGGAAATATTCAGGTCTTCATAAATTTCTCTTGTGGCGAGCGAAGAAAATACGACCCGGCCGACTTCGCTGAAAAGAGCCGCGTCAAGATCCACAAAGGCTTGAAAATATACTTCTCGTTCGCTTTCATGAAGAGCCCAGGCAATTTTTTTTCTTGTTTCTTGGCCAACTTTCTGGATGAATTTATATCCGGCAATTGTGTTCACGATTATCGCGTCATAATCTTTTTCCTTTCTTTCGAAATCAGTCTTCCCTGATTTGAAGTCAAAAATGGTCGGCTTCAGATTTTCTCGTGAAAACAATTCCTTGAGCGGTCCGTTGGAGGGAGAAAGGACTTCAATTTCATGCCCGATTTTTTTCAGGCCCTTCGCCAAATTGAAAAGAAAAAGCGGTGCGCCTTCAAGATTCAAATTGTGGGTGACCAACAATATTTTTGCCATATCAATTCTTTTTTAGTTCAAAGCGGGTATTCTCGAGCGACAGATTGGCATTGCCAAAAGGATCCCTTTCAATAACTTTTTTCCACTTTTGAGTGAAATATCTAGGTTCTTTCAAATTATCATTTTTGCCCCGACTTCTGCTTTCATGGTGATAAAGAAGAACATCCGGATTATATACGATCCGGTATCCGCTTTTCAGCAGTTTCAGGCAATAATCAACGTCGTTGAACGCCACTGCCATATTTCTCTCGTCAAATCCGCCAACCTTTTCAAAAAGGCTCTTTTTTGTGAGCATGCAGGCAGCCGTTACTGCCGAATAATTCCTCATCACGAGATTATAATTTTGATAACCGCCTTCTTCAAAATGCATGTTTTTATTGGCATGATCAGCCGTTGAATGCGGACCGACTATAACCCCGCTGTGCTGTATTGTCTTGTCGCCATAAATCAATCTTGCGCCAACTGCACCGATTTTCTTATCCATAATCAGGGTTCCCACCATTGCCGTCAGCCATTCGGAAGAGATCACTTCCGTGTCGTTGTTCAGAAGCAAAATCAGTTCAGTTTCAATATTTTTGACGGCCAAATTGTGAATTTTCGAGTAATTGAATTCTTTCGTGGGAATGCTGACGTATCGTATTTTCTCCTTGTCCAGAAAATCAAATGTTTTTTTCTCTTTGCTATTGTTGTCGACAACCAAAATATCATAATTTTTATAATCTGTTTTTTCCTTTATGCTCTCGATGCATCTTTTGAGCAAATCCACTTTGTCTTTCGTCGGTATGATTATTGTCACTTTTTCTTCGTAATCATCAGGACTGAATTCAATTTTATAGTTTGGCAGATTTTTTTCAACTGCAAAATCAGGGATTTCCGCCTTGCCCTTGATCATCCTTCTTTTCAGGGCCCTTTCAAGAGCCCGTTTTCCGTTTTCAATATTGGAAAAATCCTTTTCTTGCCATGGAAAAATTCTTTTGTGATAGAGAATCTTCGGAACGTGGAATGGCTTTTCGACAATTTCCGAAAGCCTCAAAAGGAAATCATATGTTTCGGCACTCTTGAATCCTTCCCTGAAACCTCCGGCTCTTTTGAACGCTTCTCTTCTCACGATCAGAAAATTTCCGACATACCCTTGGGACAAAACCAGTTCCGGGCTCCAATCCGGTTTGAAATTGTGGCCGAACCGCAATTCATTTTCGTTTATTTGGTCTTCATCGCTGTAAACAAGATCCAAATCAGAATTTTCATTTATTGATTTTGCATTTTCAAAAAGCGCGTTTGGCGCCAGCCCGTCGTTTTGCCCGAGAAAACCGATGAATTCGCCCGTCGCCATTTCCGCGGCCCTATTGATCACCCGCGACAAATCCTCCTTTTTTTCGAAAAATTCGACTCTTATTCTTGAGTCTCTTTTTTCGAACTGCGCCAATATCTTTTTTACGATAATTTTCGTTGAAGCGTTGTCGACAACACAAAGTTCCCAATTTTGATAATATTGGTTGATGACCGAAAAAACCGTTTTTCGCAGAAATATTTCGTCCGCGTCGAAAACGGGCAAGACGATGCTGATTTTCGGCTTGTATTCAAATTTCTCCATCTCTTTCTCAATTTTGATTCTATCCCATTTTTCATTTTTTTGAATCCAAACTTCGTATTCACTGAGATTGAGCGTTTCTGTCTGTTCCCCCGGCTTTCTGAAATATCCCCTGCCGTGAAGAATATATTTATACAAATACCAAAAAAATTTTCTCAATCCCTCCTTTTTCAGGGCTATCACCCCTTTCTCCGCCAGTTCGAAAAAATTTCTCGGGCGAAAATTTTTTATTCGAAGATATAATTTCCTCGCCTTCCAAAACTTCGACGATTTTATGAAATTTATCTCTTGATCTCTTTGCCTGATTTGCGTGTCTCTTTCCTTGATTTGCGTGTCTCTTTGCTGAATCTCCAGACGCATATTCTGAATGTCTCTTTCTATATTCCTAAGCTCATCGCCCTCAAGCTTCAAACGTCGTTCTGTTCGCGCATTGATTTCTTTTTCAATCTTGATAATTTCATCTTTCAAAACAACTGATTTGTTCAGTCTTTCGATCTCTTTTTCCCATTTGTCAGCTGTTATGCGAAGCTTGTTTATCTCATAATCTTTCGACACAACGGCTTTGCCCTTTTCCCGGTCGATTTTGTTGACCAAATTTATTCCTTCTCCCAAAGCTTCCAGAAAGAGGGAATCCTCGATTGGGATATCTTTTATGGCCAATTCCTTGAGTTTTTTGTCTTTTTTTATAAAATATATCTTTCTGTAGGAAGGTGACGAAAAATCAAACGGATAAACTTTCGAGTTATAGAAAAAATTGAATTTCTCCAGCTCCCTGGTCATCTCTTCAGAAAGATTTTTTGAAGCCAAGAGGCCGATACCCATCATCACCTCCCAGATGAAAAGCCTGTTGTTGTGGATCTTTTGGAAGGAAAGATTTTTTGAAAAAATTATTTTTTCAAGGCTTTTTTCATCCGGAAGACCGTTTTTTATATGCTCTTTGAGCCAAATATGGTCCTTGCCTCCGGAAAGTATTTTGTAACTCTCATTGGCCTTTTTTTCCGCTTCCGCCACTTCCTTTGAAAAGAAAGGAGCGGCGAGGATCACTCCCAGCTTGGCCACTCTTATTTTTTCATTTATAAACGTTTCTCTTTTGTCTTTCGGAATGTGCTCAAAAACATCCGACGATACCACCCAATCAAAGCTTGAATCGTCAAGCGGCATTGAACATCCGTCGCCTTTTATATAGTTATTGTCTTTTGAATCAACATAGGGATCCAAATAAAAAACAACGTCATCGGGCAAAAAACGTCGCATCAAATTCCACCTGCCTCCAACGTCAAGAACCCTGAACTTCTTTTCGTTCTTCCGATTGGCATTGATGATGTCGCGGATTG
>JAQUQQ010000006.1 GCA_028716005.1 Candidatus Moraniibacteriota bacterium
TTGCTGGCTCTGTGGCTTCTGGGTTTCATCACGGCGAGCACTTTCGGCGGCTGGATTCATGTTCTGCTGGTTATAGCGATCGTGGTGATCGTCATACAACTGCTGCAAGGCAGGCGAGTTTTGTAGAGCTTTGAAGAAAACAAGGTTCCTCCAGAATCAAAAAAAACCCATTTCGGGTGTTTTTTTTGATCTACTTTCAAAAGCCAGGCTGATCAACCCCTATAATCTCCGTTGTCCCTGTGATACCTGGGACTGGCATACGAAAATATCTGCAGGATTAAGTAGCCCGCCAAAACATAAACAATCAGCGCAATAAGCGTGGTGAAATCGACGACGAAAGATCCAAATTTTAGATCGGGGACAATTTTTGCAAACGGACTTGCAAGCGGCGCCGACGTTCGATAAATCCAAGCCACGAAGGGAGAGGCTGCGTTAACCACGAAAAACTTGAATATGAACCGGAGCAACAGAAAAAAATCAATAATCGCAATAACAATGTTCACTAACGCTCTGACAATTCCAAACATATGTTTATATTAATTTCTTATTCCATCTTGTGCATTAATACAGCTACGGAAACTTTTTATTTCTTTTTGGGAGCAGATTCAGAAACTCTCTTCCGAAATGATTTTTCTTGTATTTTGACGAAAAAACAGGTTTTTATCCCGGCTTAAAGTGAGAAAAATAAATATTGGGTTATCTTTTTCGCGGTCCGTCCAGCATTATCTTATAGTCAGCGACTGCAAAGGAGCACCCGGATTCGGATTTGGCCATTCATTATTCTTATATTCTCAGTCTCTCTTCAGACATCTTTCTCTCGTCTTGGACGGCAACTTCTTCAGGCACGGGGATTGCTTTGTCTTTTTTCAGAAGAAAAATCGCGCCAAAGGCGGCAGCCGCAACAGCCGCTGCTCCTCCGACTCCCAATCCCCAACGCGGTCCGATATATTCCCCGATCCAACCGATAATCGGTCCTCCGATGGGAGTTGATCCGAGAAAAGCCATCGTCCAAAGAGACATGACTAGCCCTCTCTTCTCCGGCACGCTTTCCAATTGAAGCATTGTGTTTCCAAGAGAAATGAAATTGATGGAAAAAAATCCGGCAAAGAAAAGGGAAAGCATGGCAAAATGCAGCGTCGGCATCAGAGTGGTGATCAAAAGAGATACGCCAAAAAAGAATCCCGACGCGATTAGCATTTTGCGCGTAACTTCTGCCCGGCTGGCCGTGAAAAGACCGCCGACGACCGAGCCCACGCCAGCGGCCGTCACCAGCGCGGCATAACTTTCGGCGTCTCCATGAAAAACAAATTGGGCCATAAGCGGCAGGCTTATGGAAAATTCATAGGAAAATGTCCCGATGACCGCCATCATTAGAAGCGTGCCTAACAAAAAAGGACTGGATTTCACATAGTTCAAGCCTTCGCGAATCTGGCCCTTCGCTCGGGGAACGGGCAGTATTTTGTGCAGTTCGCTCGACTGCATCAAAAAAAGGATGATGATGACGGCGATATATGACACGGCATTGACGAAAAAACAAAGAGCCAACCCTAAAGTAGAAATGATGATACCCGCTGCCGCCGGTCCAATGGCGCGCGCCATATTGATTTCAGTGGCGTTCAATGTGATGGCGTTCGGCAGATGGTCGCGGTCCACCATCTCGGATACGAATGTTTGGCGGGTGGGATTATCAATTACGTTGACAAACCCCAACCCAAGCGCAAGCAAATACACCATCCAAATTTTCACAAGACTGGTGGCCACAAGAATTCCCAGTATCAGCGCCAAAATTCCAGCCGCGGTTTGGGTGATGAAAAGCAGTTTTCTCTTGTCGAAACGATCGGTTATGACGCCTCCCCACGGAGAAAAGAACAACAGGGGCAGGAACTGAAAAGCAGAAACAATCCCCAGCTGCGTTCCGGAACCTGTTATTTTCAGAACCAGCCAATCCTGGGCGATTGTCTGCATCCACGTTCCCGAAAGTGAAAGGGCTTGCCCGATGAAATACAAGCGATAATTCTTTATCGAGAGTGAAGCAAAAGTTTGGCGACCTATTTTTCTGACAGCTTCCATACTTTGATTATACAACAGCCGAGCGGAGTAGATTTCAATTATCTCCCCTCAAAATGAACCATTTCCTGGGCGATAACGCAAAAACAGGGTTTTATCCCTGCTTTTGTTATTGTAAGCTTTCGCGGCTGCCATGTCGCAGACAGAAATATTCCTAACTCCTTATCGTATATAAAAATAGAGAAGTATTATCATCGACATGCCACTGAAAAGCAAAGTGATTTATACAATTGGCCATTCCACAAGACCGGCAAACGAATTCATTGACGTTCTCAATGCCTACAACATTGAGAAAGTTTTGGATGTGCGGACTGTTCCAAAGTCCCGCCACAATCCGCAGTTCAATAAAGAACAGCTCGGTAAAACCCTGGAAGAGGTCAACATCGGATACCAACATCTCAAACTTCTGGGCGGACTTAGACACACTACGAAGAACTCCGTAAATTTGGGGTGGAAGAACGCCTCATTCAGAGGATATGCCGATTATATGCAAACTGCTGATTTTTCAAAAGGATTAGACGAACTGATTAATCTCGCTGAAAAACAAACAGTGGCTGTTATGTGTGCTGAAGCAGTCCCATGGCGATGCCATCGTTCCATGATCGCCGATGCCCTCACCAAGAAAAATTTCAAAGTAATTCATATCCTGAACGATGAATCGTCTTATCCTCATAGATTAACTGCATTCCTAAAAATAAAATCGGGTAAAATATTTTATCCAAAAGACAATCCGAAAAAATTCACCTCAAAATGAACCATTTCCTGGGTAATAACACAAAAACACCCATTGAGAAGGTGTTTTTGATATTGCAAACTTTTGTGGTTGCCCTGCCTCAAGCCAATGACTCAAAGCAGGGCGGTCGTTGATTAGGGAGCATATCTTGGGTCAGTTTGACGAAGATTGAATCGCTCATCCTCCGTGAGCCATCCGTAATAGGGGTCAAAAGTAACCTCTTCTTTATTACCCTCAATTTTTATTTTTCCTTTGACCCTGTAAAACTTCTTTCCTTCAAGCAAAATCACCGCACCCAAAGAATCCAACATTTTCCTGTCCTCCTAAATTTTTTGGAATTCAAAAAACGAGCCCGTTTCAAGGCTCGTCTTTTAATGTCGCTGTAAAAAAAGTCACATCAAAAATCAACCTTGAAAAAAGGATTGTTTTGATGCATATGATTCAATTTTGTGAATGTCTGATATTTCATATTCGCAAATTCATGCGATTGTCCCGTTTGTGCTTTTGAGTCTATTCGTCATCCCGCCGAGGCGGGACGAACGACCATATAGGTTTGTGAGTAAGTTGAACTTACTCGTTTCACCGTATCTCCCTAGAAAGGAGGTGATTCGTGGGAGATTTGGAGATCTGCTATAAAATATCATCATCCGGACGGTAAACGAAGCCATCTTTTTCATGCATATCTATGGATCCTTGCTTATCCCCTGTAGAATAACATCTAACATTTCTTCCCTTTTCCTGCTCTTCGGCAGTTTTGTTTGTTTCAAGAGTGTCATCAGTCATGGGTCCTTTAACGGTGAATATTTTCTTGTCTTCATCTATGATTGTCAAAAAAAATTGTTCTTTGTTTTTCATGCCATCTAGTATTATTAATTATAAATAAATAATATCAAATAAAGACGTCGAAGTCCAAGATTACAGCCAATTATCCATATTCATTCCCCTCTCATGAGCTTTCTTCGCTTCTTCATCACTCAGAATTCCCAAATAATGACGACTTGTGGTCTGAATATCTGAATGCCCAAGAAGCACTTGGATATGACCAAGACTGATGCCTTTTTTTAGTAAGATCGTGGCGAAACTGTGGCGTATGGTATGAGCGGTTAAATTAGGAGACAATCCGAGTCTTTTGCGGTAATTTCTGAAGTTCCTTTGAGCGTCATTCCTGCCCCATCGACTCTGTTTTCCCTCCGCGACAAAAATAAATTTACCTTCATATCCCCTTTTCTCGATATATTCCCGGATGCATCTCAGCGACCAGTCGGTAAAATACAATTTTCTTTGTTTGTTTCCCTTGCCGACAATCATCGACTCCCTGTTCTTCCAGTCGATGTCATGTAGTTTCAAATTCAGGGCCTCGCTTATACGGCAGCCCGTCGAGACAAGGACAGAAACCAAAGCTCTGAATCTATAATCTCTGATACTGCGCTTTCCAATCGCATCAAAAAATTGCCTCAATTCCTCCTCGGTCAAATAATCAACTCTTCTTTTGGGAATTCTCGGTCTTTTTATTTTCTCCGGATCAAGCACGTTCAGATGCAACTCAGACTGGCAAAATTTCAGCAATTCCCGAATAACTGAGAGATTGTGCGCCTTTGTCGTTGGCTTCAAGTTCCGCTGGTTATACTCTTTCTTGAGTTCCGTGATATGATTTTCGTTAATCTCAGCTATATCAATGTCTCCAAGTATATCCACTGTCCATTTAACAGTTTTGCCATATTCATAAATTGTGGCCGGACTCATTTCTTTTTCCAACTCGCAATAATCCAGATACAATTTACCAGCTTCGCTTAATTTTATTGCTTTTTGTTTAGTAAAAAATAACATCGGTTTGTCCGATGTTAGCTTCATTTCTAAAATTAAGTCAAATTGCTATGCATTTGTCTCCGTTCCCCCAAGGTATTCGGCCCTTTTCGCTTCGATCTGTCCAGCCTCAAGCATCAACTGCGGACCATTCGGAGTCTCATATTTCTGAAGGATAGCTTCATATTCATATTTATCCTGTACTTCGCGTCCGAAGGGAATTCTCCGGATATAATTCGAATCGCTTCCATCGAAAAAAAGAAACATATATTGATGGAATTCCTGCCCGTCAGCATCAATGAAATTTTCCATTTTTCTCGCCATTCCGTTTTCTATGTGCTGATCCATTGCCATGCAAAGAAATTCCTCTTTTTTCTTTCCGTCGCCGTGAGTCCAAACTTCGCAGATCATTTGCACGCGCATCCATACGAAATTAGAATGACCATCTTTTTGCGTCAATAATTCCCACGCTTTCTTCCGCAGATCTTCCCTGTCCCCGATAATGGCTTGGACGAGAGTATTGTACATATCATCATAGCTCATACCGGCGAACTTTCGTGCCGCTTTGCGCCCGTCTTCGCCGTCATCGCGGATCTTTTTCACTAGCCCGGCTATTTCCTCGAATGTCTTTGTCTGCTTCGCTTGTTTCTTTTCGACCTCCGCTTTCCTGCAGAAAATCGTATTTGGATGATCAATGACGTAAATGAAAATATCTTTCTTGTGATCCCTGACCTCTCGCGCCGTCATCTCGTCAAAAACGATTACAAAAAAGGGGTCAATCTTATCGATTGATCCCTTGAAGTTATCATATTCGGCAAAATGTATCTCGCCGATATCAAACCTTGATATCAATTCTTTGAAATATTTATCATTCCTGATCTCGCGAGGTTTTTTGCCCTCTATATTTTTCAGAGGAATGAAACCGATTATGAGAGTTTTAATGTTCATCTCTCCAAAAGATAATTTTCAATTACCGTCAAATAGCAATGTTTTTATCCTTCCTTTGATATTTTCATAAACCGTCGCCAACTTATTCTTTGCTGCATCTGTAAGAAGAGCTGTGTGAGCCACGGCATCCCTGATCGGCTTATATTCGTTGGCATCTCTCGAAAGGCAAGCTTCTTTGATGGGATCTTTCTTATCGACCATGTTCGCCAGAGAATCCATCGACAGATAACTCGAGTCAACGGGAGTCTTCCGGATACTTATACTCAAATTGCCCTTGTTCTTGTGTTGAACCTCGTTATTTTTTCGCTTTGTCACTTCAGTCTTGGCTTCGTCGGAAAGCTTAACGTTCTTTTCCTTGATGAATTTTCTGATCAAGTTTTCGGAAATGAAACATTCCGCATACGAGGAAAAATTATGCCTGGCATCGTCACTCAAATCGCCGACCCAACCATCGATTTTTTCTCTGTTCTTAGAATTTCTGGGAAGATCGTAATCTTTGGAGACAATATTGAACAACGAGAGTGATTTTCTGTCTCTTCGCGACAGCCTCTTATTTTCATCGTCCCCGTCCTCTCTATTTTTTATTCTCCATTTATCCCAATCATCGATTATCTTTCCGATGATCTTCTTCCTTAAGATATCCAGAAATTGCTCATATTTGGAGTCGTCGGCAACTACGCCCTCTCTGCTACTGGTAAACCTATCTTTCGTTCCGTCGTCCAACTCATCGAAATGAATTTGACCGTACAAATAATTTTCAGCGACTCTTGCCGTAGGAATATGTTTCAAAATATCTTTTTCTCTCAATCTCCCATTAACGAAGAGATCTACTCCTACCTTTTCTTCGGCAGTTATGGATTTGAGATAGCTGGGATACCTGACAGAGGCGATGAATCCTTTGATATTGCCACTCGTTTCAATGAACCCCTTTGCATTTTTTTCGGAAAAATTTTTCTGGATACTTTCTATGAACGGATCCTTGTGTCTGTTGATAATCCATAAAAACTCGGTTTTCTCCCAGAGATCCTTCAGATGCTCATGAGTTATCTTTTCTCCATCAAGATAGATATTGAACGACCCGTCGAGAAGTGAAAATCTAAAATAAAGCGCAATTATCTTCTTCAGGTATTCCGCGCTGTTCTTTATACCGTCGTTTATGTTTTCGAAAATAATGATAGTGCCTTTTCCGTTTCTCTTCGAATATTTTTTATAAACATTCGTATCAGGCATTTCCAAGGGATACTGATCCGGCGTCAAATCGTGTTTTATCGCTCTGTTAAGCCCGGAATTATCGATGACTCCGCCTATATATTCACTGCCCTTTCCCCTTGATACGACCGTAATTTTTTTCGCGCATGACAGCAAGGCTAGTTTCCCTATACCTTTTCGCCCTATGAACGGTCTTCCGTTTTCTGATTTATGCTTTCCGTCCCTTCTTTTCGAATAACCGATTTTCAGGAACTTATTCTGAAAATCGTCTCCCGACATTCCAGTGCCATCGTCCTTTATGACGAGATTGTTCTTTTTTCTATCGACGAATATCCAAACGTTCTTGGCATCCGCATCCCATGAATTGGAAATCGCCTCACCAAGTACAGTCACAAAGCTCCGATACAAGTTTCTGCCCAAGTGATCAAGGACGCTCAAAGATATTTCGAATGTGAATCTATCGTCTTTTTTCATTGTATTCTACGTGTTTTTTTATGCTTTTGCCGATGACTGCGCCGAGTTTTACCGGCACTGCGTTTCCTATGAATTTCGCTACATGACCAACGAACATGGATTTTTCGGGATCAGTGAATTGGTAATTTTCCGGAAATGTCTGAAAAAGCGCAGCTTCTCTGAGACTTATCGCCCTATCCTGCTCGGGATGCCCGAATCGACCGTTGCCTAGACCTACGCATTGAGTGGTCATAGTTGGCGCAGGATCATTCCAACGCATACGACCATAAACCGTGCTTCTGTACGTTTTTCCGGATTTTTTTTTATGACAGTCGAGGATCAGATCTTCGCCCCAACTGGCAGAATTACCGCCATCGTGAGGTGTCGCTTTTATCCTTTTCAAATTCATCTCACTAAGCTTTCTTGCTCTGTGCAACATGTCTTTCTTACTGACCTCGCCGTCTTTTATGGGTTCAAGATGCTTTATTGTATCTCTGACGGTCACTTTTCTGTTTTTATGCGTTCTCTTTATCAACTCTATTTCACCTAGCTTGGAAGCGAGTAAGACCAATCTTTTTCTGTTTTGCGGAATGCCATATTCGGAAACATCGACTACCTCATACTTGTACTTATATCCGTTTTCTTTAAGAGTATCAACGAATGATTTGAAAATGGGATATTTATCCTTATCAGCAAGCTCGCTGACATTTTCCATAGACACGATATCTGGTTCCGTTTCGGCGATCAACTGAGCGAACTTTTCCAATGGCTGCAAATTTTTTTTGGTAATTCTTTTCAAATTCAATTTAGAAAACGGTTGGCAAGGCGCGCAACCCGCAAGAACTCTTATGACGTCTTTTTCTTGACCGAACAATTCGTTAATCTGAGCGGCGGTGACTTTCAGAATATCCTTATTCAAAAATTCAGCCCCGTTATTATATTCGTACCCGAATTTGCATTTTTCGTCATTGTCGATTCCAGCTATGACGTCCAGGCCTTCTTTTATGAGCCCGTTGGTCAAACCGCCGATGCCGCAAAACAGATCAATGACTTTTATTTTTTTGGTTTTATTTTTCATCTTATGTTGTATCTTTTCGTTATCGACATTATAGCCGACTTAGAAATATTTTTCGACCTATGAGAATCAAGCCTTTTTCAGAAATTTTTCGATCTTCATAAATTGTCTGTTTTGCGTGCTTTTTCGTATAATATCGCTTTCCCAAATTCTGATCACAGACCAACCGGATTTCCTCAACACAGATCGTTGCCTCTTGTCCCTTTTGACATTCTCCTTTATCTTCTCGACCCAATAATCTCCAGCTTTTCTGCCCCTTATCTTACCATTGAAATTCCGTCCATGCCAGAAATCTCCGTCAACGAATACCGCTCTCCTCTTTCTAGGAAGAACAACATCCGGTGATCCTGCCACTCTGCTGTAGTGTTTCTGGAAATATATGTTCTTACTCTCCAAGAAAGAGAAAACGAGCTTTTCTGCAACGGAATTTTTCGACCTTATGCGAGACATTATTTCACTCCTTTTCTTTTTGTCGAAAATATCAACCATTATTAATTTCTTTTGACCTTCTTTTAGTAATACTGCCGTATATACTCAAATGCCCTGTCGAAAAGCACATTTTCTTTGTGCAAGGAATATTTGAACAAAGTCTTTCGAAGAGCCTGCTTCACTTCCCGTTCCCCGGCAGCAGTACTCTGCCATCCCGGAAATCTCACTATTTTTACAATCTCATCTATGTCGTTCACGATGCGTTCAACGATGGTCGGAGTTTGGTCGGTTTTCATTTCCAAAAACAATTCAGTCAGAGCGGACTTCGCGCCGCTTCTATGCTCTTCTGAGTCGACATCTTTTTCAGCTTCGACAGTTTCTTTGGCGATCTGAATCAATTCTTTCAAAAATTCTACGCTGTTAATGAGCCCCCGTTCCGCCTTATCTCGCAATTCTTCCAGTTTTGCGCCAAGCTCGATAAAACGGGGATTATTTTTGTGTCGGGCCAGCCTTTTCCCGATTTCAACTTCAATCAACTTTATTTTCTTCTTATCGGTCTTTTGCATGAGGTCTTCAATTACCTCCGCATCAAGAACTATTTTTTCCAGATTATCGTTCACTTTCCCAACCTGAATGTGCTCGTGAACTAATTTCATCGTTTGTGCCCCGAGCGCATGCCATAGTAGTCTTCCGGTGTCGTTGGACGGCGGCTTTACTGATTCGTAAACTTGCGAAAGCCATGAGTAGTCTTTTTGAAATGAATTTAGCACAGGGTCAGGAGAAACTGCTTCCCATATATTCGAAACCAAATCATAGTCAGCTGCGAATGAATCTCTTTTCTCGTCGGTATTGAGGCATTCTTGAGCCAACAAAAGTCCTTCGTATCCGATTACGGCTCTGTCTATGCCATGAAAATGGGTAAGGCACTGATCAATGGCAGACTTCAATTTCGACTTGAGTTCGTTGATATTCGTAATAACGTAACGTACGCTCGCATCGTCGAATTCCAGCGCTTTCGCCACATCGTCGAAGACTCCGAAATAATCAACGATTAGCCCATGTATCTTGTCCTTATAGACACGATTCGTCCTGCAGATAGCCTGGAGCAGATTGTGATCCTTGAGCGACTTGTCCAAATACATGCACTGAAGTATCGGAGCATCGAATCCGGTCAGAAGTTTTGCGGTCACGATGAGAAATTTCAGCGGGTGCTGCGGATCGCGGAAATTGTCCAGCAGCTTCTCTTGCTCATCTTTGGTCATCTTATATTTCTTCTTAAGAATCGTATCCTCTTCCCCTTTTCCGCCAGTCGAAATAACGACTGCGCTTGCCTCTGACGGCAGTATTTTATCGAGTTCCTGCTTATATTGATCGCATGCAAAACGATCAGGCGTCACGATTTGAGCCTTGAATGCGTACGGATCGACCTTTTCATTGAAGTGTTTGACTATATCCTTGACGATCATTTCGACTCTTGCGGGCGATTTCAAAAATGCTGACATCCTTGCAGCCTTTTTGACGAGATTGGCTTTATCTTCTTTGGTGAGTTTCTCTGTCATCAAATCGAACTCGGCATCAATCAGTTCTTTCTCGACATGCACCTCCAGCAATCTCGGTTCAAAGTGAAGCGGTAGCGTCGCTTTATCTCTGATTGAATCTTGGAAGGAATAACGGGTCATATACCCTCCTTCGTCCTCTTCAGCGCCGAATGCCCAAAATGTATTTCGATCCGATTTGTTGATAGGAGTTCCAGTCAATCCGAATAAATATGCATTCGGAAGAGCAGCTCGCATCTTCCGGCCCAGATCGCCTTCCTGCGTTCGATGCGCTTCATCGACGAGAGCGATTATATTTTCGCGATCGTTCAATACGCCG
This sequence comes from Candidatus Moraniibacteriota bacterium, assembly GCA_028716005.1. Classification (GTDB taxonomy): domain Bacteria; phylum Patescibacteriota; class Minisyncoccia; order Moranbacterales; family UBA11712; genus UBA11712. The sequence continues at coordinate 10,593 of JAQUQQ010000006.1, forward strand.
TCTGCTTCGGCGAATTTGAAAATCGTCGTTATAATTATTTTTCTCGTATCTTTGCTGAGCAATTCCTGAAGTTCCGAACGATTGTCGGTCGAAACCACGTTCGGAATATCTGTCGCATTGAAAGTTCCAGTGATTTGCGTATCCAAATCAACACGGTCGACGACAATCAGCACTGTCGGACTTTTCAGATTGGGGTCTCTGCGAAGTTTCTGCGCTGCGAAAACCATCAGCAGAGATTTGCCCGAACCTTGAAAATGCCAGATGAGTCCTTTTTTGATATGTCCTTCTTTGACACGTTTGACGATAAGATTCGCGCCTTCATACTGTTGATAGCGAGCGATGATTTTGATAGCCTGCTTTCTCTTGTCCGTGGCGAATAAAGTGAAATTTTGAAGGATATCCAAAATGACCTCCGGCTTCAGCATGCCCGAAAGAGCTTGCTTTATTTCAGATAGACCTCCTGACCCGCTGACAGAATCTCTCCATGTGCCCCATAATTCAAGCGGCATTCTGATTGATCCGTATCGAAATGTTTTTCCTTCCGTGGAAAAACTGAACACGTTCGGAACGAAAAGCGGCGAGATTGTGTTCTCATAGTCATCATGAATGTCTATGGCTCCGTCCAGCCAAGAAATTGAAGGGCGAACCGGGGTTTTGAATTCTCCGACAACCAATGGAACGCCATTTACCAATATAGCCATATCGGGTCGCTTCTCCGTCGAAGTGCGCATGCTGTACTGGTTCGTGATTATGAAACTATTATTTTCCGGATGGTCGAAATCAATCAGATTTATGCTGATATGTTGATTGTTTTCCCCGAACGGCATGCTTTTCTCTCCCTTCAACCACGACGAAAAATCTTCGTTGGCTCGTACGAGACCGGAGTGATTTACGGAAAGGAAAATCGCTCGAAGTTTATAAAGCACTTCATCCGCTTTGTTTGGATCAGCAGCAATATCGGGATTCAGTCGCACAAGTGCATCCTTGAGAAGCGGTTCAATAATAATATCCGTTATTTCACGCTTGAGCTGCAATGCTGGAACATATCGCCACTTTCCGGAGCCAGCTTGCAATGCCTCATCCGAGGCGCGGTAGTTTGGATTTTTCAAATCGTCCAAACTTACACCGGTGAGTTCATGCAAAACAAAATGTTCAACTGTATTTTGTTCATTAAATGTCATGTCTTTTAGAAAATTGAATTGATTAAACTAGTTCGCATTTTTCTTGTCGCTTCAAACGATTTCAATAGCGCCGACTCCGCATTCCTAATCTTATCAAGACGATTTAAAATATTTATCTGTTCATTGCAATCCGGTGCGTAAATATCAAAATCTGATATAATCTGATGAGATATTCTTGGCATTTTTGTTCCAAAACCATGAGAGACAGCATACTCAATGAATCTATCGGAGTGCAAGTGATACAAGATATAGTCAAGGTTAAATCCTTCTTTCGCTTTGTAAACTAAAAGTTCCGTCGTACAGACGCCATCGAATGTTGCAATAACCGCTTTATCTAAATTTGGTCGAAGTTTGCTATAAAGCAAATTCCCCCTTTTAAATATTCCGCAAACGGACACGACATTTTCCGAGCTAATGAATTGTTCTGTAAAAAACGCGCCAGATGCAATCTGCTCCAATCCTACATATTTTTCTTGTTTATGCATGGGAAAACTCTTTGTCTTTGAAAGAATCAAACAATCGCCGAGCTTTCTCAAGTGGTCTTTTTTATTTGTTAGATCATTGAAAATCGCTCTTCCTAACAGCGATGAACTTTCTTTTGATTTTATATAGTGCTCTTCCATATTATCCACTGCCCAAAGAAGCTCGGCAATTTTTTTCTGCATTTCCATCGGTGGAAGACGGAATTCTTGTTCTGCTAATATCTTCCACTTTATAGTTGGCGACAACGAGCCTTCAGAAATATCCACGGCTCTTCTCATAAAGACATTCGAATGGATAAAAAATGGGAATAATTTTGGATCAATTTTTTCTGGATTAGCCCGAAGAACCATGGCATGGGCCGAGCAAATACCATCAAAATCTGCAATTGCGGCCTTCCTCTGATATGCACGCCTTTTTCCAAAAATAATATCTCCTTTATATACCCTGAGCTTCGTGCCTTTTACATCTTCTGATTTCCCTTTGCGAAAGATGTGAATTGAATCCGAATCAAGATGCTCTAATCCGACATATATTTCTGCATTTGCGTTTCCCGGTTCAACTCTCTCGGAAATATTGAATGCAATATCACCAAAACGAACCACATCCCAACTGGATTTATCGAGATTATTAAAATTTTCAATTTTTGACTTTACGTTTTTCATATCAAAATGATGCTATTTCAACAGGCTTTTTCAAAACTGACGGCAACGGGCTATTTAATGCTTGAATTTTTTCAATTATTTTTTCAACCCATGCTGGCAATTCCTTCTTTGATTTAATTTTTTCTTTCACCTGTATAAATAATCTCAAGCCTTTTTCTGCTGTTTGAAATCCTAAATAATCCTCAAGCCTTTTCTCAAAGCCAAAAAATCGTTCATATGCTTTACCATCTGCCCATTCCGAATCGATTCCAAAAAGATCTGCAATCGCCCTGTTCTTGTTCTGAGTAGTTTGTTCGAATTCTGTATCTTTATGCTGTCCATCACCATCAAAAATGACATATGCAGGTATTCCAAATTCGTTATATAGCCTGAAAAAGCGATCAATTTCATCTTTACATCCGCACCTAACGATCGTAATTCCTTCTTTCACGTAATCAAAACCGTACAAGTCAAAAAAGTATGGGAGTATAAGATTTTCTGATTGTCCCTCAACTAATATAATTTTCTTGGCAAAGAAAGCTTCGTTTGCTCGTTGAGAATCACCCGTATTCTCGTATGCATTTTTAAAGTGCAATGCCATTTCATCGTCCGTTGATGTAATGCCCGTCCTCTCTTTCAAATCAATAACAAAATCGTGAGCCTTTGCTTCATTGCAATAAGTTCCAATTTCTTTTGTTTTTCGCAAAATGTGAATCTCATCAAATTTATCCGTTCTTAGAAAATTTTGGGAATGCGTCGTATAAAAAATTTGCAATCCCTCAACAATCTCGCCAGTCTTTTTGTCAATCTTATCTTCGGTCATTTCTCTTAACAAATTATAAAAATTTCTTTGAGCTTGAGGATGTAGAAAAAGTTCCGGCTCGTCGATGAAGATAGGGGTTTTATGTGTGAGATTCAGAGCGGCATACGCCTTTAGCACGGCAATGGTTATAGATGCCTGAACACCCATCCCTAGCGAGGATGCTTGAAATTGTTTATCCATGTCTATTTCATCCACGAGAAGTTGCAGCGTTCTGTAAAAATTCCAGGGATCATAAAGTTTTAAATCGATGGAAAAATCACTCTCACTCCTGTTTAATTGTTTGGCGCTTTCTTTCTGGATTATTTTAAGAAATTGATCCATCAAGCCATCTCTTTTATCGACAGCACTCCGCCCGACAGAGAAAAGAACATCATCTCTAATTTTTTTCAATCTATCCTTAAAAACCTCTTTTTTTGGCTTTGAAACCCCGTCGTCACCGACCATGTCCTCTTTCAAAAATTCTTTATTGATTTGCTGCAATATCCTACCAATAAGTGTCCACCTATTCGAAGGTAGATAGTCTTGTATTTCTCTCTCAATATCAAGACATGCTGAACAATATTTTTCTCTCTCTTCGGAATTAATATATCCCCCGGATAGATTCAATCCTGATTTTTCATTTCCGTGATAATCTTCCCACGATTCCGCAAGCTGCAAGCATTTTCCATCATCATATTGTAAACTGATCGTTATTTTATTATTTCTATCGCCATTCCAATGATCTTGATCCTGTGTTGAATTAAACGAAGGATAAACGGGACCTATCGGCCAATTTATCGCCTTGAATATATTACTTTTACCAACACTATTCTCACCGATGAAAGCATTGAGTCCCGGATTCGGCTCAATTTCCAAGTGCTTTATGCTTTTATAATTTTCAACTGTGATTTTTTCTATTTTCATACCTCTTTATCTAAAACATCTAATAAGTCCTTCATGTCCTTCTTTGATTTTTCCGTACTCTCGAGCCACTCTGAGACTACAATCGAAATCTCTTTTTTATCTTCAGGCTTGCCGTTGTTTGAGACATAAAGTGTAATGCTGAGGTTTGCATTATTTTTAATAATTTCTTTGCCTGAAACCACTCGCGAGAATTTTTCCACGTCTTCAAAATTCTTGAACGCTTCAAAAATCTTTTGAATATGCATTTCTTCGAGTCGTGAACTGGCATTTTCCCGCTTTAGTTCTTTCACTGCATTTATAAACAGCACCTTTCCTTTTCGCTCCTTCGGTTTATTGAGATTAGTGACTAGTAAACATGCCTCCATTGGTGAGTTATAAAAAAGATTCGGACCAAGACCGATAACTGCCTCCACAACATCATCTTGAAGCATTTTTTCACGGAATACCTTTTCAGAGTCTCGAAACAAAACCCCATGCGGCCAAAGGACAACGCTCCTACCTCTCTTAGGTTTGAGGCTTTTCAAAATATGCTGCTGAAACGCATAGTCTGCACAGCCCTGCGGCGGCGTTCCCCACATATTCCGCCCGTACGGATCGCTCATCCATGCGTCCCTATTCCAGCGTTTGACGGAGTATGGAGGATTAGCAAGTATCACGTCGAAATTTTTCAGCTTGTCATTCTCGATGAATTTCGGATCAGAAAGCGTGTCGCCTCGGACAATCTGAAAATCTTCTATGCCGTGAAGAAACATATTCATACGAGCAATGGATGATGTCATGAGATTCAGCTCCTGCCCGTATAATTTCAGCGTGCGGTATTCTTTGCAGTTTTCTTTGAGATGGTTGACGCAATTCAAAAGCATTCCACCCGAACCGCACGTCGGATCATATATACTCTCTCCCGGCTGCGGGTTCGAAATCAGCGTCATAAGATGAACGACTGTTCTATTCGTGTAAAATTCGGCTGCAGTGTGCCCACTGTCATCAGCGAATTTTTTTATGAGAAATTCATAAGCTACGCCGAGTTCATCATTGGGGACATTCGCTATGCTTAGGTCTTGCTGAGAAAAGTGCTCCAGTAAATCCGTCACGATTTCGTCCGAAAGACGCTCCTTGTTCGTCCATGAAGCATCGCCGAAAATACCATAAAGCGTATCCTGATTCGCTTTCTCTATCTTTCTAAGAGCGTTTTGAAGCGATTGCCCGACATTTACGGTGACTTGTCTTACATCGTTCCAATGCGATCCCTTTGGAATCTGGAAACGGTGATTTTCCGAAAAATCTCCACCCATTTCTTTGATAGCTCGTTTTCGCTCTTCGTCATAAACGTCGCAGATGCGTTTATAAAAGAGCAACGGAAAAATATATTGTTTGTAATCTCCCGCATCAATAACTCCGCGCAACAATGTCGCGGCACCCCAGAGATATTTTTCCAAATCCTGCAATTTGATTGACATTTTTATAACAATGAAAATTCTTTGAGCATGCTTTTGAGTTTTTCTTCGGCTTGCCATGTCGCCTCAAAAGCATCCTTGAGACGTTTGATTGCCTCTCTCAGAGTCGGCAGATTATCTTCGACCTTCTTTTCGACATAAAGCGGAATATTGAGATTGAAATCGTTTTTTTCGATATCTTTCAATGTCGCGACAGTCGCATGATTTTCCGTATTTTTGAAATCCGAATACCACTTGAAAATCTTATCTATATGCTCCGCATCAAGATAGTTCTGCGCTCTTCCTACCCGCACTTGATCGGCAGCGTCAATAAACATAACTTTCTTTTCTCTTTTGTCCGGCTTATTGGCCCTGAAAACAAGAATGCATGCCGCCAAAGTCGCACCGTAGAAAATATTCGGCCCTAATCCGATAACAGCCTCGAGAATATCCATTTCAATAAGTTTCTTGCGAATCTGACCTTCGCGGCCCTTGCGAAAAAGTGCGCCGTGAGGAAGCACGACGGCAATGCGCCCGTGCGGAAAAGCCATCGATTTTACCATATGCTGTACCCAAGCCAGATCACCATTTCCAGTTGGCGGCACTCCGGCAAAATTTCTCCCATACGAATCATTCATCCATAAATCATCGCCCCATTTTTTGAGCGAAAATGGCGGATTAGCGATAACACAATCGAACGTAGCAAGATTGTCTCCATCATAGAAAGCCGGCTTTCGGAGCGTGTCTCCACGTACTATGTGAAAATCCTCTACTCCATGCAGAAACATGTTCATCCGAGCGATTGATGAAGTAGTAAGATTCTTTTCCTGGCCGTAAATTTTGAGCGTTCGTGCATCTTTCCCTTGTAACTGCAAACGATTCACGCACTCGAGCAGCATTCCACCCGTTCCGCAAGCCGGATCATAGACCGACTCGCCCTGTTTCGGATCGATAATAAGACCCATAAGATGAACGACCGAACGAGGCGTATAAAATTCCCCCGCTTTTTTGTTTGTCAGGTCGGCAAACTTTTTGATCAGATATTCATAGGCCTGACCGAGCATATCAAGATCAACTGTGCCATTGGCCAATTTGTATCTGGAGAAGTGTTCTATGATTTCGATTAAGAGACTATCAGTCAGTTTATCCTTATTGGTCCATGGGGCATCACCGAAGATTCCATAGAGTTTGTCCTGATTGGCCTTTTCAATCTCACGGAAAGCATACTGCAACTTCGCACCGACATTCCCCGTTGTTGCACGGACATCATTCCAATGGCATCCTTCGGGGATGCTGAATCGATGGAATTCAGGCAATTCTGCGTAGCTCGCATCTCCTCCGGATTCTTTCAGGACACTTTTATATTCGTCATCGTAGACATCAGAGAGCCTCTTGAAGAAGAGAAGCGGAAAAATATACACCTTGAAATCGGCCGCATCTACAGGACCCTTTAAAATCCAAGCAGCTTTTGCAAGGTGTTGTTCAAGTTCCGATAAAGTAAGTTTCTCCATTTTGCCCTTTTATATTATCCCTAAAGAGGCATAAAGTAAAGAATTTAGCCCATATTTACGCTATTTCCACCTCATGCGCCAATAATCCTTTTCATGAACTTCTTCTGCCTCTTTTTCTTTTCCCACCGGCTCAACTTAATCAGCTCTTGGCTGTTTTCATGGGACATTTTTTCCAACTCTTTGTCTAATTCGCATATCTCAGGATTAACTTCCAGGGCAGTTTCGTTTATTCCCAACAGTTTTATGCCTTCCAGGGACCTGAGACGGGAAAGCGCCACATAACCCATTCCATATTCGAAAGATTTGCTCAAATCCATTTCCGCTGCATCCAGTGTCATTCCCTGGCTCTTATGCACGGTAATCGCCCAAGCTAAACGAAGTGGAATTTGGGTGACTGACGCGATAACCAGATCGTCCTCTTCGATTCCCCATGTTTCGGGAGTCGCCACGATTTCCGCGCCGGAAAATGTCTTGACTATCGGCAGTTTATTTTCATCGAAATCAACGACTTTCCCTAATGTGCCGTTCACATATCCGCGGTCAAAATTATTCTTGACGAACATTACTACGGCTCCCCTTTTTAGTATCAGTCGTTCCGGTGACAAGCACCCTTTTTTGATAACTTCGACTAATTTGCCATTGCCGTCCTCTTTCATCCTGTAAGCCAACGGTTTTTCTTTGATTTTCTGAAGTTCCAAATTATTGATCGCGTCCACGTTGGCATTGTGCGTGAAAAGCCTTGTCGGATATATATTGCTTCTTATCGGCTCGTTCTTTCTCGATAACACTAGTCCCAAAATCTCGTCATCCACCTGCTGAGTTCGGATAGCATTGAGAATTTTCGCCATTTTCTCGTCCTCTTGCCGGTATTGATCTTCAAGATAGCAAATCTTTGGATTCATCTCCGTCCAAGAACGGGATTGCGTGACGAATTTCACCGCCTGGTTATTCTTGCTCACCGGCGGAAGCTGAAAAAAGTCGCCGCATAGAATCACTTGCAGTCCGCCGAAAGGAAGGAAAGGGTCTTTGAAAGTCTTGCAAATTTTGTTGATCATATCCATCTGATGGGCATGCAGCATGGATATTTCGTCGATGATAAGAACACTAGTTTCGGCAAATCTTTTTTGGCAATAGAAGTTTTTCTTGAGCTTGTTCAAATCTCCCTCGGTCAATTCGTCTTTGATTCCCATCCCCGACCAGCTGTGAATCGTCTGCCCGTTCATATGAGTCGCGGCGATGCCGGTCGAAGCCGTAACGGCCACCCCGATTTTTTTGCCTTTCAGATGCGCGATGTATTGGTTCAATAAAAAAGTTTTCCCGCTTCCGGCGGGACCTGTCAGGAACACATTGTGTCCCAGTTTCAAAATATCCAATGCGGCTGACTGTTTCATCTTTTTTGCGTCATTTGTTGCTTTATTCTAGCAAAAATCAGCCCTCTGGTAAAGGATTTTAGCCTATATTTACGCAAATTTTGGCTTGTGGGCGTTTATTCTGGCAGATTAGATAAAATGTACCACTAGCGTAGAAAAACAATAATCCGGTACGAGATTATATATCCTTAATCGCAATCGTTGGCTATCGCTTTGCCCCAGGTTCTCTGACTCATCGGTCCCGTTTCGTCCTCGTAGGACTTATATTTCATCATGACCGTCCAGAAATTAGTCGGACCTGATGATTTCCAATCTGTTTTCACTCCATCATCGGATCCCACGCTGACTCGGAGATTCCCCCAAGACGTGAATAGCACCCGCGAAATTTTATCTTTGGTCTGTCCGTCCGTATACAATTTTTTCATAAGATCGAATGCCACAACCTTTGCGTTGTAGCAGCTGGATATTTTTCCATTTCCTGCGTTCACAATCACTTCGTACGGAGGAGGCGTTGCGGCTTTCGCAAAATTTTGTTTCGTGTCCCACAAGGTGACCTCGAAATCTCCGACGCTTCCCGCAAGGGATTCGATTCTACTTAGAGGATCTTGATTTTTCGACTCGTCTGCCCTGTTGACTGAAGCCTCGACTGCTTTATTTTCTCCGGCCGGAGCCGCGACTTTACTTTCAGTTTTTATTGCTTTATTCGTTTGTTCAGGAGCCTGGCTCGTGTCCGAACTTATTCCCGCCATCAAGAATGGGAAGAATATTATTCCCAGGAAAATCAGAATGATTGTAAGGATCGGGTGCCTATTTATCCAGCCTCTCAAATCGGCTTGGCAATGCTTGCATCTTTTTGCGGATTTTAGGATGTCTTCTCCGCATTTGGGACATTTTTTGGTCGGTCCCGGCGATTGTTGCTCCATATTCATTGTTTTGTTATAAAAAATTATTAATTTTTTCCATACAAAAAGGGACAACCCTAATTGGTAGCCCCAGTCGTCAAACTAGTTGCGTGCCTTTCGGGTTGCCCCTTGCTGCACACAACTAGCCGAGTATGACTCGTAATATTTGACGACTGGGTATTTTGTTATATTTATACTACTTTATCAAAGAACTAGCGTCAATTCACTTTCACCTGACTTTTCAACACCTCCCTTCTGAGCCTCGAATCGGCGATATGCAAATATCTTTCCGTGGTCGATATGTTTTTGTGCCCCGCCAGAATCTGAATGGTTTTGAGATTCACGCCTTTTTCCAAAAGCCGAGTACAGAAGCTGTGCCTCAAGCTGTGCACCGAAATATTCGGTTTGGTTATTCCCGCCGACTTCAAATATTCGTGAACTATCAATCCGACTCTCCTTTGCGTTATCCGCCTCTTGAAACTGCTGACCAATAATGGTTCGTCTGTGTTTCTTTTTTTCGCCAGCTTTTTTATCTCATTCGCCAATTCCGTGTTTATCGGCAAACTTTGCTTCTGGCCGCCCTTTCTGATGACGCTTATCGTTTTGGATGCCGAATCGACGTCCCCGACATTCAAATTTGTTAGCTCTGAAATTCTGATGCCCGTTTCAATGAGAATTCTAATCATTACTTCATTTCTTTTCGCGTATTTCGATTCGTCTTCTTTCACCGCTTTGAGCAGCTTTCTCAATTCCCGCTCGGTCAAATAGCTCGGCTCTTTTTCCCTGACTCTCGGCATAGAAATATTTTTTGTCGGGCTGCTTTTAATGAGGTTCTCGTCTTCCAAGAAAGCGAAGAAGTTCTTGAGCGAGGTTAGTTTCCTTCTTCTCGTTATCGGCTGATTATTATTCTTCGCCAAAAAGCAAAGGAACTCACGAATGTGAGTCCTTGCCAACTTGCTTAATGACGAATTTTTTATGAAATGGCAAAATTCCAACAAGTCTCTTTGATAAACCTCAACCGATTTTTCTCTCAATTCTTTTTCGATTCGGACATATTCGAGATATTGCTCGATATAGTTTTTCATAGTCGCGCCTCTTAACTTGGCACAACCTTACCTTCGGATGTTAAATGAAGTCAAGTTTTTTAGTTTCTTCGATAATTTCGGCGACCGTTCGGCTGTTTCCCGCATCGAGCAGCCTTTCCCTGTCTCTGGATATCCGGTAAACTTTTTCTTTCTTCCTTTCGTCCGTCACGAAGAAACTGGCGTCCCCGGCGAAGTAAATTTTCGTGTCGACGAAACGCACCGCCGCTTTTTCGTTGATAGCTTCCAGCAGGTCGAACACCAAGAGCGATTCCAGCTTCTCGGGATCGCAAGGCTGACATTCGATATCGACCAAATTGTCATCCGGGTAAAAATCGATATCGCAATAGACGATACTTTTCTTGTTATTGTCGAACACCTGAAACGATACCTTGTTTTCCGCTTCCAGAATCATCTTGTGCAGGCAATGCTTGTAGTGCGGATTTCTCTTTTTGACATTGACTAAGTTGTGCAAGAACTTCTCCCGATTGACTGGTTTCATAAATCTTATTTTGACTCTCATAGTGGTAATAAATACGAATTAAAAGGATACATAACATACATTATGCGAACATTCGCCAAACCAGATAAGGAATGGCAATGAATACGCCGTAGCCGTAAATATTGATTAACGCTTCGCTCATATGATGTGCTCTTTTCGCCATTGCTCGAGTTCACGCAATGTCGGAAAGTTTTGTTTAGGGCTTATGCTCTCCTGCCTTCTTTCCTCTTTAACTTCGATTATCTTCGGCTCCAGTTGTTTCTTCTCCTCTTCCATCTCCTTCATAAATTCATCAAAAGTGGGACTATCGGTAATCAAAAATCCTGCATCCACTTCGTCATTTTGAACCGCAAACATTGAACTCATTCCCAAACTGACGGAGTGATCGCTGAAGCCTCCCGACTTGTGGTCTATTCTCCAGCCGTAGCTTTTCTCTGCTGCGTTGAGGCTCAAGAGTTCCTCTTCCAAAAGCTTGTGCGGAAATATCCTGATGAGCGAATTATGGAAGAGATAGAATAAGTTTTGGGAAAGTTTCTGGATGGAGTTGGAAGTGAAAGTGAACTCTTCGACCTTGATGATTCGTTTCATCCGCTCGGCGGTCGATTTCATCTGCCACGGATCGAAGATGTTTTTTGCGACATTGAAGCTTTTATTGCAGGCCATTATAGATTCTTCCACATCGCTTATGAGAACCGGATCGCTTTTGGTGCCTTGGAACGTGCGAATGTAGTCGAGATAGATGAGATTGTCTTCTTTGTTTCGGTGGCAAATGGTAAGCACCGTGCGGTCTCTTGTCAAACCCAAATCCACGGCGAGAAAATAGTTCGCTTCGCCCTTTCCGCTAAGCTGCGGCTTGAGTATCGGGTCGATGCATTTGTCGAGTTCCGCTTTCGTGAGAAAAGCGTTCGCCCCCTGCACCCATTTGTTTTCGTGAAGTCGTTGATAAACTCCGGCTGGCAGACGCATTCGCTGCTGTTCCAAGTATCTCGGCGTCACCCATTTGGCGAGATTATTTTCGCTCCAGAAAAAATACATGCCTGCATCTTTCTTCTGCACTCCGGTTTTGTATAGCTCATAGAGCAAGCTCGCTTGATCTGTTCCGGCATAAGTCACTATGAAAGTCAGCGGCTCTTTTCTGACCGGTGATTGGGTAAGAGCATCGTACAAATCCCGATTCGGCTGATTCCAAATTTCATCGAAAATAATCGCCGACCCGTTAAGGCCGTGCAGAGTCGGAGCATCGGCGCTCAAAACCTTGTAAACGCTATTTGTGCTGGGAACTATAATCTCGTCTTTGTATATTTTCACCGAATCGAGGAGTATGGGATTCCGCTCAATCGCTTTCTTGGTCATCTGAAATATGATCTTGGCTTGGTCTTTGTCCCCGGCCACCGAATAAACCTCGGCGTTCGAAACATCGGCGAATAGCATATACAATGCGATACCCGACGCCAGAGTGCTCTTTCCGTTCTTCTTCGGAACTCCGACCAAAGCCAAGTTATATTTTCTCAGCCCGTTCTTGTCTTTGGTCTGAAAAATGTCGCGGAGGATTTTCTTTTGAAATTCTTCGAGCGCGATCGGTTTTCCGTCTTCCAATATATATTGCTCCTGGAGAAAAACCGAGATGTCCTTTTTGTATTCGATCAGCTTTTCCCTGGTTATAGGCTTAATTTTCGTCATATTCTAGTTCACTTAATTCTTTCGCCAGGCTATAGGTCTGCGCGACATTCAGCCCGATCCGGCTTCTCGCATCAGGCGTGAGTCCTAACGCGCTGCAGAAATGGATTATAAGGCGTTCATAGACAGCCCTGGTCTTTAAGATCGGCTGAAAATCGAATTGATTTTTGTCCAAAAGAAAAGGCGAAGCTTTGGAGAGCCATTTGTCGGTGATGTATAGGAAACCGTAATTGCGACAGAGCCTTTTTACCAAAATCCGGTCGATTTCCTGAATCTGGGGCAGGCTCATAATCTGCGCCTCCAATCGGCTCTCAAATTCGACCATAGAGCGGCAAATTTTGGCTTCAGGCAAGTAATATTCGCATTCCTGGCCGAAGATACAGCAACCGCAACCCGGGGCCAAACCTGACTTCAGAAAGGCGAACCCACCCGATTTCAAAACTGATTCTCGCTTAAGATTTAGCGTTACTTTTCTTATGCCTTCAGGCGTTTTTTGTCCCTTTGGTATTGGTTTTTGAATTTCAGCCATTAAGATTCTATGAATTCTCCTTTGTCCCATTTACAAAGGCTAGACATACCTCCGTTAAAGCTTTTCCTCTTGATTTTTCGCTAGTCAGTTCCAATGCCTCTTCGATTATTTCCAAATCCTCTTTGCTTACCGAAAACGAAAGCAGGGCAGGAAGGGTTTTCTCTTGCTCTGCCGCGTCCATTTCCAGCTTTTTGATCAAATTTTCGTCTATCTGAATCGCCTCCAGCTTTTCTCTGATTTCCGAAGAATTGAAGCCGAGTCTTTCCGCTAATTCCTCCAAGCCGTATTTTCCCGAATCGTGAATGCTCTTGATGAGATTGTGCAACTTCTGTTCGTTGAATGTTCCTCTCTTTCTATTCCAGGCGATGCTCAACAGCTTATGCTCCGTTTCGTCAGCCGGCTCGTAGAAAACGCAAGGTGCTTCCGCATATCCGAGTTCTTTCATTGCTCTCAGCCTGTGATGCCCGTTTATCAGGGTCATATTCTTTGGATTGACGATTAGGCTTTCTCCGACCAGCCCGTGTTCTTTTATATCTTGTTTCAAAGATTCAAAAAGTTCCTCTGATAATTCATTGGCATTTTCAAAAGGACTGGGCTTTATAGAATCGATCGGAACCATTTTCACGTCCGCGTATATCTTTTTGTTTGTCATTGTTTTGACTTTAATGAATTACTTTTCCGCGATTACGATGAATTCTTCGCATTCGCGGGGGCTCTTGCCTGACAAGGAGTTGATGCTCCAAGTGAAATTTTCCAGTTTTAACAGTTTCGCTTTGGGCCGATGCTTTTTGACCATCTTCAGGAATTCTTCCGAATGAATGGCATTCGGCTCGTCGATTTTCGCTCCGTAAGTGATAAGCCAGAGATCGATGTGCTGGCATTCATTGAAAAATCTTTCGAACCACGCTTCAACTTCTTTGCCGTTAAAAACGCTGTCTTGTTTTTTCTCTTTCCTGCCAAGAATAATTTCGTTGATCGGCCGATACATGTCGTACGAGGTACTTTCGAAATACGGCGGATCTGCCAGCATCACCGATTCTTTTCCGAAATCTTTCGTTCTGGGCAAAAATTCGAATGCATCTTCGCAATACGCTTTGTTATTCTCGTTGTTATTCGTGACGGCGGCATTTATCCTCTCCGCCAGTTTTTTGAGAATCGGCAGCGGATGCTGGACGCTCTTGAGAAGCTTGCTCGCTCTCGAATCCGAGGTTCTCGCCGCCTCGGCCAGCGCCGTCTCCATCCCCCTGGCTTTCACGTTCCTGATATCGGACGTGCAGCCGAATTTTCCGTACGGCAGGATATGGAGGATATAAAAGACCAGGAGATGCGACAGCAAATGTTTTTTATATCCCTCCGGCAAACGCCTGATGTTTTCCGAGGCCGTATCAAGAAAGCCGCAAATTTCATCGGTGAAAAATTTCGAATAGTTTTCGCTTACGAAGCCGCTATTCTCGTTTTCTTTGAAAAGAGAATAGATATCGTTAGGAGATATTCTCGCGCCGTTGTTTTCAAGCAGCGCCTTTTGGGACACGAACGATACCAGACTCCAGTCATTCGAAAATATGCGCATCGACAATTTGCGTTTGGCGTACAGCTCGAACGAACATCCCCCGGCGAATGGAGAGACCAGCGTTTTATGCTTCTCCGGATCAATGAAGCTGGCGAGCGTCGAACACTGGCGTTTTTTCGATCCGAGGTACGGTATAGTCGCGCTCTGAAAATCAAGCTTTTTCATCGGCTTTTGTTTCTTTGTTGTCTTCCAGCAATTTTGTCAACGTTCTGCAGGCCAGAGCGATTGCCCGCCCTTTTCCAACGGTAAATAATTTCTCAGTGATTGTCTTCTCCGCTTCTCTGACCGCTTGAAATTCTTTGGGACGAAAAGCGACGAAATCCTGTTGGAAATGCCGAGTATCGTCGTTCAGATCAGCGTTGACTTCTTTGATAATTTTCGATATTTTTTCTGACATTGTTTTTGCGTTAAATTATTTGATTATTTCTCTTTGCTCGTGACCTAAGCGCCTCTTTCGCGTCTTGATCTGATGCGAAATTGTCAGTAATTTTTCCAACTCTTCCACTCTTGCCTTTTGCTTTTTATGCAATTTTATCCAAAATATCCTCTTCTTCTTAGCCGTTTCGATCGGCAGGGACACCACTATCGGCCTGTTATATCTCGAGGAATGCCTAACTTCTTTGTACTGATCAATCGGATAGTCGATATTCTTTTCCATTCTTTCCAGGCATTTTCTTTCCCAATCCAGCGCTTCGCGAGGGCTCGGATAATCGCCCAAAGAAACGGCCTTTCGCACTTTTCTGTCTCCTTTTCTGGCAGTCAAAACGGCCTGGTAAATAACTGACTCTTCTCCGTCTTTCAATTTTCTGGTTCTCTTTCGGATGAACATAATATTATCAGCAAATGCCGCCTGATAAATTCTTGACGATTTTTTCAAGATCGTAGACGCGAATTTTCAAATCATCAATCGCGTCTTGCACTTCGTCCTTCTTTCCGAGGCTTTCGACGTAGTCCTTGATTTGCGACTCACTCGGAGTTATGTCCTCTTCCTTTTCGTATATTTTCCAGAAACTTTTTCCGCCGTCAGTGATTTTTTTCTCGATTTCCAATTGGCAGCCCTTCAGATTTCCGACTACGCTTCCGACGACTTGAAGAATATTGTGCAATTTTTCGGTGGCATAAAAACCCGCCTCCCGCCCCATATCGTTTTTCACTCCATAAAAAAATTGCATGCCGTATCGGCCGTTTTTCGGAATAGGATAACTGAAATTGAATCTGACGATTACCGGTACGTTGTCCTGAAACCTTATGATGTCTATATTTTTGCTCATACAATTGAAATTAAATTTTTAAACCGATTAAAAACTTACTCCTTCAGAATTTAACAGCTTGCACTGCTTAAAAACCGTTTAATGAATAAAAATACTTTCTACACGGTATTCGATGCGGTTCTCTGCTGTTATGGCTTTGCCCGATTCATATCATACCGATATGACAATTCTGTCATACCATCTCACGAATTCGTAATATTGGATCGCGTCATTCTCCACTCGGAAGACCCCTCATCCGATTCTCCCTGTCAGCCTTGTCTATCAAATCCAACAGAACGTCATAATTGAGCTTAATGAAAGGCGTCCGTTTATTCCGAAACAGTGAATTCGTAACGCTGACAATGCCCTTTTTTTCAAGTTTCTTTATGGCCAGATCGTATGGGCGGCATTTTATTCGGCATTCCTCTAGCCAATCACTTCGATTCTTCGCCAAACATAATTCTTTTTTTCTGTTTTTCGCTCTCAATTTGGTTTTCCCATATCTATCCGGCAAATGCCAAAATACTATTTGGGACAGAAGCAACCCGCTAACCAAATCTCCCGCGACGTCAACATAAATGCATTTGAAATCGATTATATCTCGCGATGCCGCCTCCCAGCGAACAAACTTTTCTATCTTCGCAAGTTGCGATTCTTCTGGTTCTTGCTCTGGAACTATATTTTTTTGAATCATAATTTTAATCTTTATTATGAAATTTTTGCCACCAGTTTTTGTAAATCCAGATTGTCATCGCGACAGATGGAAATTTTTCCATTTCGGACATATGCGGTTCCCTCATACTGCATAAATGATTCGAATTCAAGTTTGAATAATGCTTCGGGGAAATGCTTACTTATGTCCTTCAACCAATCTATAGGAGGCTGAGATGAACTTTGAAATTCACAGACTATCCTTTCCTCCTCTCGTCTTATGCGCCAAAGCAGGAAATTTCCAAACCATAATTGTTTACCTTTATCTGGAGTTATTTTTTGAAATCTATCTGCATCTTTCTCGTCGGCATAAATCGTCAGCTTGTTATTGCATTTTTCGGACATGATTTGATATCTTAGTTGCTTAATTTAATTGTTATATTTCAGAATTGAGATTGTTCATAACCCTGTCATGATTTCTCCTAAGTTCTTCGAAATTGGAGCTTCCTAGATAGAATCTGGATGTAATTTGCGGGCTGCTGTGATTAAGATAGGATTGCACAACGCCAAGCGGTGTTCCTTTTTTGAAAAGTAGCGTGGCACTGGACTTTCTTATCAGGTGAGGCCGTATATTCTTCTTGAATCCCATCTTCTTCCCTATTCCCCGGAGAGAACGCTCCAGATCCGAAATTTTCCATCGTTTGGGATTCGGCACAGCTGTGACGAACACCCATTCCTCGTCGTCATTCCTTTTCTCAAGATATTTGTTTATTGCATCCAGCGATTGCCTGTTAAATATGATTTGATGCGGCTTATCGCCTTTCGTCCTTATCTGTGCCACCCCATTTTTGGAATCGATGTTACTTTTTCTGAGATTAAGTAATTCGCTGGCCCTGCAACCAGTGGAAATCAGCGTCCAAATAGCAGCTCTTAGCCTTAATCCAGTAATATTGCTTTCCTTTGGGCAGTTAGCCAGCCTTATCAACTCCTCCTCTGTTAAATATTCAACTTCTTTTACCGGCACCTTGAATTTCGTAATTCTATTGAAGTCGTACACATCCAGGTTTTCCTCGGCTTTCGCGAATGAAAGCAGATTTCGCAAAACGACGAGGTGATGATTTTTTCTGGGAGGACTTAAGCCCCTTAAATTAAGATCCTTTTTAAGGCCAGTTATGGAATCAGCATCGATTTTTCTGATATCCATATCCTCTAAAATTTTTATTACCCAAGAAGAAACTTCTTCATATTTTTCAAAACTGCTTTTTGCTAATTCCATGTTAGCGCCAACTTTGTCGAAATACCGCCGGAAGCAATTTGAAAGCTTATACCTTTCGTTTTTGAATAGAAACATTTGAGATTAAAAAACCAGCAACTCCCTTGTTGCTGGTATAATTTCTCAAATAAAAAAACGAGATTTCAAAACCAGCAACCCGAAGGTTGTGATACTGTAATCTCGTTTCTTTCTAGAAAATCAGGTGTACGTTTTGCCTTTGAGAAGGCTCAGCCTTGTCTAATTTCCCATTATTACAAAGAGAAAACTTATTAAATTATTAACTCTTAATGTCATTTTAGCAGATCCTGAGATACTGTCAAGAGCCGTGGCAGGAAACAACTAATTCAATGCCATTTTTTTAGTATTTTAAATACTGTTTGTGGGCCATTTTTACCTTTTGGCGATCTGCCAGCGAAATATAGTAATCGATGGAAGTTTGAAGCCGGGAATGTCCTAAAATTTCTTTGATAAAGATCGCGCTGCAATTGTTCATCGCCATAGTCGTGGCCGCCGTATGCCGACAGATATGCGGAGTGACTTTTTTGGATATACCGGCCAGAATTCGCTGGCGCTTGAAATAGCGGCTCAAGTCCTGGTTGCGAAGCCTGCGCGGCTTTTCTCCTGTAGTTACAAAAAGAGCCTCACATTTATCCATGCGGCTCCGCAGATATTTGTCAATCCAGAATAAAGATTCCTCGTTGAAATACAGAGCTCTCTCTTTCGATCCTTTTCCGATTATTCTCGCCTCCTTTTCCACCTTGGATATGGAATCGCGATTCAGGCTCAAGGCTTCCGAAATCCGGCAGGCGGTGCCGAGAAGCGTTTCCACTAATGCCCTGAAACGTAGGCCACAGCCGGTGCTGATATTAATGCTGTTTCTGAATCGGTTGATTTCATCCACCGTCAGATAAATCACTTCCTTCTTTTTTCGCTTGGGGATGGTTATCGCATCCGGATCAATCTGAATCGGAATTTTCAGCTGATCCTTCGAGTAGAGCAGCAGCCCCTTGATCGAAGCCATCACTACCCCGGTAAATACTTCCGAGTTGTCTCTTTCGTAGAGAATGGATTTGAGCTTGAAGATATGCTCCGTCGTTATATTTTTTATTTCCATGTCCCCTATGTCCCGCATGATCCCCTTCAACCGCGACCGATAGCTGACTATAGAGCTCGGGGCGAATCTGCGTTCCACCTGAAGCCAAGTCAGATATTCTTCCGCAGTGTTTTTTATCGTTCTTTTTTCCATATGGATTTATCTTCAAGATATTTTCTGCGGTACTTGTCGTAATTGAGCATAATGCCGAAGCAGTCTTTTTGCGAAAGCACGGGTCCATATTTAGCGGAAATGAGCCGTACTTCGTTGATATCGTACATATTCGTTAATCCGCTTCTTCTCACTTTTTCGTAGGCGATGAATTTGGCTTTTGTCATATATTTTCATTAAGGCAATGACACCTTAGCTTCGTGGCAAAGGAAGTCAAGTCTGAAAAGTGGGTAAGTTTTTTAAGAAAAAAACGACCAAAGATAGCCCATAAAAGCGGAGCGGAGTAGAGATAATAAAATCTCCCTCTAATCGTTCGTTTCTAGGCAAATAACACAAAAAGCACCTGATGTGGTGCTCTTTGTTTATCTAAAGTATTGCAAGCTTTTGCGGTTGTCCTGTGCATAAAGCTAAATAAATAGCTTTATACTAGCCAAAGAAATCTATTTTGTCATTAGCCCGAAGGCTAACGAACGACCATATGGGTTTGCGTCTTGCCTAAGCAAGACGGCTTCACCGTATCTCCCTAGAAAGGAGGTGAT